>JAYUVA010000415.1:0-21351 GCA_043754375.1 Candidatus Kuenenia sp.
TGAGTGTGTCGATCTGCTGCGGTGTCAGTTTCTTCCCGCTGACCAAAGGCGGCATGACGAGATCCGGATCAGTCGATCGAATCCGCGCGAGCAGTTCGCTTTCGTCGGTCTTACCGGGCACGATGGCCGCAGCCCCCGATTCCAGTTTCGCCACAGCGCCGTCGTGCGAATCCAGCCTTAGTCCCGCCTTCCGTTCCGCTGCATCCGGGCCATGACACTTGTAGCAGGTATCCGACAGAATCGGTCGTACGTCGCGGTTGTAATTGATTTCGTCATCCGATCGAACATCAGAACAGACGGTCATCACCAGCAGAATCGCAGCAATTGGCGAGTTACCAGGCAATCGGCGGGCATCAGAACTCATGGGATTTCTCAATGAATACGCGCAGCAAATCAAGGCAGGGACAGGCGGGCGAAAGAATGCGGACCCCGATTACCGCAGATGTCAGCACGCTTGTCAACAATATGATGGCAGGCGAGATGACGAAAAATCGAACTTAGACGATGGAACCGCAGCGCTCAATGCGATACACCCCTTGCTGCGCGACATGTTGTTCGATTTTCAATTGTCCAGCCAGGGGTTGTTCCGCGATGCACGAGGTGCTTCACAGTAACTTGTTTTTGGTCAAAGAGCACGTTGGCATGTTCAAGGCTGCCAGCAATTTTGACGTGTTTGACCCGGAGACCGGTCAGAAGACTATTGACTGTCGCGAAGAAAACCTGGGTTTCTTTACGAAAATGCTGCGTTTCACTGATTACAAACGCATGACACCGTTTGAGATCACATTGCGGACACCGAGTGGCGAACCCGTCCTGACGGTCAAACGCGGGGTCTCAATTTTCCTGTCCACGGTCGATGTGCTGGACGAAAACGGCCATCGGATCGGTGGATTCAAGCAGAAATTCTTCTCGATCGGGGGCGCGTTCAGCGTGTTGGGTGCGAACGGCGAGCCGATCTGTGATCTGACAGGCAAATGGACAAGCTGGGATTTTTCATTTCGTCGAGGCGATAAAGAGTTTGCTCGTGTGTCGAAAAAATGGGCGGGGCTGGGGAAAGAACTGTTTACATCTGCCGACAACTACATGATTTCAGTGTCTGAAGACGTTCCGGCCGAGCATCCGATCAGAATACTGGTGATGGCCGCCGTGATGTGTATCGATTTTGTAATGAAAGAATAGCCGAACGATGGACATTCATGTCCGTCGCCTGCCGTCCAACATCGTCAAAGCGACAGATATTGTGCATCGTAGGTTCTTCGCCGCTGGCAATTTTTCTCACATGGTCTCGGACATGAGTGTGCAGGGTACGAGAGTTGCGATCGACTCGAGGAGTCAAGCCACGTGTAGGTTTGGCAGAGGGAATTGAAACATGTCAGGCACAACCTGCGATGATCGCGATGAACGGTTGGCGGTGGTGTTTGATCTGTTGATGCAGGATTCGAAGGGTAGGTCGGCGCAGAAGCGGCTGAACGAAGCCGTTCGGCAGCATCCGGATCTGGCGAGCGATCTCCGCGAACTCTTTGCGACGGCACAGATTGCCGACGACATCGCCATGCTGCAATCGTCGGATCTCAATCACCTGACTGGCGGCGGTTCGACAAGGCCGAGGATGTCCGGTTCCATCGCTTCCGGATCAGCCATCGGTGCCACAATCGGCGAATACGAACTTCGCGAGGAAATAGGCCGTGGCGGGATGGGAGTGGTGTATCGAGCGTTTCAGGCCAGTCTGCAACGCACGGTGGCACTGAAAATGATTCCCAACGCTGCGTTTGCAGCGGCGCAGGATCTGGCGAGGCTGCGAGCCGAAGCGCTGGCCGCCGCGCGGCTCAGTCACCCCAACATCGTGCCGGTGTACGAAGTGGGCGAACACAACGGTCAACCGTGGTTCAGTATGCAGTTCATTCAGGGCACGACGCTTTCGCAGCGACTGATGAACGGCCCGATGAAACCGCGCGAAGCCGTGGCGTTGCTGGTCCCGATTGTGGAAGCCATCGGTGCCGCGCATCGCGCGGGCGTGCTGCATCGAGACCTCAAACCCAGCAATATCCTGATCGCCGCTGACGGCACGCCATTTGTCACCGATTTCGGACTGGCGAAGCGCGTCAACGTTGAAGAAGAATCAATGGCTTCCGGTGGTATGGGTTCCGACATTGTGAACCTCACTCAGAGTGGTGCGATCCTCGGAACGCCGGCATGGATGTCGCCGGAACAAGCGGCCGGCCAGACGGATTCGATCGATGTCGCCACTGATATCTACAGCCTTGGGGCGGTGCTCTTTGCGATGCTGACCGGTCGTCCGCCGTTTCAGGCGGCTTCGCCGCTGGACACTGTGCTGATGGTGATTGAACAGGACCCGCCAAATATCCGGATGCTGAATCGTGCTGTCGATTCGGATCTGGAAATGGTTGTGATGAAATGTCTGCAGAAGCCGCAGGATCTGCGATATTCCTCCGCCGGTGCGCTGGCGGCAGATCTGCGAGCATGGCTGAACAACGAACCGGTGAGCGCACGAACATCGACGATCGCGCAGGTGATGACGCGGCTGTTTCGCGAATCGCATCATGCGGCGATTCTGCAGAACTGGGGTTTGCTCTGGATGTGGCACAGTCTGGTCGTGCTGCTGCTTTGTTTGATCACCAACCTGATGCAGTTTCAGGGCGTGACGGAACGCTGGCCATTTGTCGGTCTGTGGGTAGTGGGACTGGGTCTGTGGGCGGCGATTTTCTGGAATCTGCGGCATCGCTCAGGTCCGATCACGGCCGTTGAACGCCAGATTGCGCATGTTTGGGGCGGGAGCATGATTGCGTCGTCAATGCTGTTCTGGGTGGAATCGATTATGGACCGTCCGGTGCTGGAATTTTCGCCGGTGCTGGGGGCGATCGCGGGGATGGTATTCCTCGCAAAAGCCGGAATTTTGTCGGGAAGCTTTTACATTCAGTCGGTGATGATGTTTGCGACGGCGCTGGTCATGGCAGCGGTGGAACACAGCGATTTGCCGAATTTCAGCGTATCTCTATTTGGTGTGATATCCGCGTTGACGTTTTTTCTGCCGGGCCTGAAGTACTATCGGCAACAACGGCGATCTGTGCGATAATCAGCAGGCCAGTGCGTTGTCATGCTTTAAAAAAGGGGTCAGGAACCAATAGCCAAATGGCCCAGAGGGTGCTTCGCACCATTGGTTCCTGACCCCTTGTTTTAAGCCGGCAAATAATGTGCGGCTAAAAACCGAATCGCACTCGACTCGGAGAGTCAAGTTACGGAACGCCCAGGAGGCACCGATGACGTATTCATGGATGAGGCTCGTCGCAGCATCAGCACTGATGCTGGCACTTGGTTGTTCGAAACCACCGACTGACAGTGCTGCGGAGTTCAGGCCGGATGATACTGGCAGTGTTAACGATTCCGATGAGCTTGGTTCGACCGGTGAGTCTGGAGCGTCAGGAGCCGATGAACCACGGTTCGACGAGCTGACGGAACCCGAAGCGGGCGAGCCATCTGGCAGCTCACCGCCGGAGGTTGTACCTGATCCCCCTGAGCTCGTCGTCCCGTTACCATCACCAACACGACCCCATAAGAAAGCTGCACGTCCATCGGAGACCACGCAGCGCGAGAGTGTGGCGGTATCGGAGCCATTGGCGGTGCCTGACGACGGCGGATTGTTGACAGCGACAACAGTTCGTCGTTCGGGAATGACTGAGGAACGGCGGGGGTACTCACCGGAGCGGGTGTACTTCGCCACAAATCGTGAGCCTGACCTGGCAAATGGCGCCGGGAAGGATCCGGATCTTTACTTCGGTGGCGATCGCGGCCACCTTTTGTATGGCACGTGCGAAGTCAGCATTCCTTATAAACGCGTGCCGGGATCATTGCCGGAACCATCGATTCTGCGGCTGGAGTTTTCGCAGGATCCGGCGAAGCATGTCGTGCTGATGGAAATCGAAATGCTGCCGAACGCCGACTTCTGGAAACAGCTGCGTGCTGCCGTGGACGCATCATCGGACAAACAACTGCTGCTGTTTGTGCATGGCTACTGTGCCACGTTTCGCGATGCCGCACGCCGCACTGCACAAATGGCTTACGATATGAATTATCAAGGCCCGGCGATGTTTTTCAGTTGGCCTGCCGGTGCTGAGTCAGAAAGCTTTGAAGAGAAAGTCAATTACCTGAAGGATCTCCGCCGCGCTGAAGAATCTGACGAGGATCTGATCACCGTGCTGGCGGGTATCAGCAGATACTCCGGCGCGAAGAGCATTCATCTGGTCGCTCACAGTATGGGAAATTTTGTACTGACCGAAGCGTTGAAGACGATTGATGATCGACGGCCAGCCGGCACGGCGCAAAAGCCGCTGTTCGATCAGATTGCGCTGGCCGCACCGGATATCAATGCGCGGGAATTTGTGGAGCGCACGGGTGAGCGAATCCTTCCGTTCAGCCGCCGCATCACAGTGTATGCCTCGACGCACGATAAAGCACTCCGACTTTCGAAAGCGGTCAATGGATTTGAACCGCTGGGTTTCCTGAATGAATACTCGCGAGTCGGCGCAAAGAAGCGGTTGTTTGATCTGGTGGATGTGTCGCAATTGACAACGGGATGGTTCGACAGCGGTCACATCTATTACGGTGACATGCCCGAGATGATCTCAGACTTCGGCTTTCTTTTCCGCGGCATTCAGGCCCGTTCACTCCAGCGCGGCCTTTCAGAAACCCCGCCGATCTACAGAATTGCTCGACGCGGGCCATAGTCGCAACGGCATGGCCAATGCTGTTGTGGTTCGTCGGAATTGCCAATCGACTGGATGACGGAACCAGTACGGAATCGGTTGGACGACTGGCGTTCTTGAGTTTTTGCCTGTTGCTGGCGGGGATGCTGCTTCGCATTGGGCGGCCAATTGGCACCTGTCCCCCCCCGAAACCGGGGTTTCTCCCTGAAAATGGCCCTTGAACGTCCCGAAATCTTGTGGGAGTCCGGAAATGCGACAGTCTGCCTGATCGGACGGGTTTACATGAATTCGCAAACCCGATATATCTTCCGCACGATTCGAGGACCGGAGCGCAGCCTGTGTTGGAGCAGGCCACCGGAAGAGTTCCACGAATGACTGACAGTGGCCAGGAAATTCACTGCTGGTGTTTTGTTTCGCTGGAGGAATTTATCAGTGTCGATTGAAGAAAAAGTGATTGGTATCGTCAGCGATCAGCTCGATGTTCCGAAGGAAGAGATTTCTCGCGAAAGCTCATTTGTCGATGATCTTAAAGCAGACTCATTGGATATCGTTGAACTTGTCATGGCTCTGGAAGATGAGTTTGATGTCAAGATTCCTGATGAAGACTATGACAGGATCAAGACCGTTGGGAACGCGATCACCTACATCGAAGGCAAGTCCTGATCCTGACTGCTTGCACACTCTCCATGCTGGCGAATCGCCGCTGGCATCTGTACGGCAAGGAACAGCGTCCTGCGCTGTGCTTTCAGGATTGAATGAGACAATTGGCTGGTGTCGAATTGCCAGCCGGGGTTGCGAGTACTTTTTTTGCGTCGCGGGCTGAATCATGTCACGTCGTCGAGTTGTAGTGACAGGTCTCGGCGTCGTCACCGCACTCGGCTGCGACCTGGACGACGTCTGGGAAGCGGTGTGTGCCGGACAAAGTGGCGTCCGGCTCGTTGAACGGTTTGACTGCCGGGACTTCAAGGTTCGGTTCGGCGGCGAAATTCGCAACTTTCATGCCAGCGAACATATTGCGTTCGATGCGAAGGACGAGCGGCGTACCGATCGTTTCTCTCAGTTTGCACTCGTCGCGGCAGACAAAGCGATTCGCCAGGCGGCGATCGATTTCACACAGGGCGATCCGTATCGCTACGGCGTGCTGGTGGGAAGTGGGATCGGCGGACTGAACGAAATCGAAACGCAGCATTCGATGCTGTTCGATCGGGGTCCGGATCGGATCTCCCCGTTCATGATCCCGAAGCTGATCATTAACGCCGCCAGTGGCAATATCTCCGTGCGCTGGGGACTTCGCGGCCCGACGACCGCAGTCTGCACGGCGTGTGCGTCGGGAACAAATGCAATCGGTGATGCGTCTCGCATCATCCAGTCGGGTGTGGCCGATGTGATGATTGCGGGTGGATCGGAAGCCGGGGTGACGCCCATGGGCATCGCGGGATTCGCGCGGACAGGAGCCCTTTCGACTCGCAATGAGGCACCCCATCAGGCCAGCCGTCCGTTCGATCGTGATCGCGACGGATTTGTGCTGTCGGAGGGTGCCGGAATTCTGGTACTGGAAGAGCGTAACTTCGCGCTGAAACGCGGAGCCACAATTCTGGGCGAAGTGCTGGGCTATGGACAATCTGCTGATGCGATTCATCTCACAGCACCCGATCCGAAAGGTACGGGTGCCGCTTATGCGATGAACGCCGCACTGCGGGATGCCGGTTTGCGTTCGGACGAAATGGATTATATTAATGCTCATGGTACGGGCACGCCGCTCGGCGACATCGCTGAAACCAACGCGATCAGGTCGGTATTCGGCAGTCATGCCGATGCGCTCGCGGTGTCCAGTACCAAAAGCCAGCTTGGCCATCTGATGGGAGCGTCCGGTGGCGTGGAATCGGCATTTTGCATCACCGCCATGCTGCGTCAGATCGCCCCGCCGACGATCAATCTTGATGAGCCGGATCCACAATGCGATCTGGATTATGTCCCGAATCGACCTCGCAGCATGCGGATTCGAACAGCGATGAAAAACAGTTTCGCGTTCGGGGGGCATAATGCGTGTCTGGTCTTCGGTGAGGCGTAGCTGCGATGCTTTATGTCAACGAGCGAATTCAGATTCCCGATTCTGAATTCACGTTTGCGTTTTCGCGCAGCGGTGGTCCGGGCGGACAGAATGTCAACAAGGTCTGTTCCAAGGCTCTTTTAACGTGGGACGCGACGCGGTCGCCTGTCATCCCGCAGGACGTTCGTGATCGCTTTCTGATTCGCTGTCGCCGCCGAATCAATAAAGAGGGCATGCTGCTCATCACCAGTCAGCGTTACCGTGACCAGGGACGAAACATGCAGGACTGCCTGAGCAAACTTGCGGAATTGCTGCTGAGCGTCGCAGTCCCTCCGACAAAACGCAAAGCCAGCGCTCCGTCACGGGGAGCCAAACAACGTCGGCTGAATGATAAGCATGTCCGGTCAGACAGGAAGCAATCCCGCCGCCGCCCGAATCCGGGTGATTGAGAGCGACACTGCGTACATAATAATTCGCATCGACTTCGTGTAAAAGCACGCTTCGATCTCTGTTGAAGTCGCTGGAAAGGTGCCATAATCACGGGCGACCAGTCCTGCCATGACGGTCTGAATTCGAAATCCCTTCTGTCACATGGAGATCACCATGCTGCGTTTCGTCACTCTGACGCTCATCTGTTCTTTTTCCCTGTTTGTGCATGCCGATGATGCCGGGAAAGCTCCGGAAGAATCCGGTGAATTCGTCAGGATCTTTAATGGAACCGATCTGGCCGGATGGGATGGAGACCCGCAACTCTGGTCCATAAAGGACGGCGTCATTCACGGCGAGACGACTGCAGAACATCCAGCGCAGGGCAACACATTTGTCATCTGGAAAGATGGCGTCACAAAGGATTTTGATCTGCGACTTTCGTTCCGCTGCAATGCGGCCAATAATTCCGGGATTCAGTACCGGTCGAAACACATTACTGAAGGCGATCCGCGTAACAAGTGGGTCGTCCGTGGATATCAGCATGAACTGCGAAACGAAATCACGCTGCCAAATGTGTCCGGCTTTATCTATGACGAAGGGGGCAAGCGCGGCCGTATTTGCCTTGTGGGAGAAAAGGCATCATGGGAAGCGGACGGCAAGAACGTCACCGAGGTCCTGATTGATCAGGATGGATGGAAGGAACTGTTCAAACTGGACGAATGGAACGACGTGATCATCATCGGCAAGGGAAAGCATATTCAGCACTACATGAACGGTCGGTTGATTCTGGACTTCACAGACACCGATCCGGATCGAGCTTTGCTGGAAGGCGTCCTGGCGCTGCAGTTGCACGCCGGAAAACCGATGTGGACGGAGTTCAAGGACATTCGCATCAAAGATCTCAAGTAAAAGGTGTTCAGGCTGTCCGTTACTTATTTCTGTGCGATTCATTCGGTTGTCCCACATTCGGTTGTCTCCCTGCGTCGCATCAAATGCGACAACCGAATGGGGACAACCGAATGGGGACAAAATAGCCGGAAACACTTCCGTACAAAAACCGGGTGCCATCCTCAACCCCGTGCGGTAGAACGAGCTGTCCGGCTGACCTCAAATCAATATCTGGTTTCTAAATCGAATCGGCAAGGAGTGTTTCTGATGGGGTTGTTTGACAAACTGCGGAACGAACTGGTTGATATCATCGAATGGGTGGATGATTCGCGGCACACACTCGTTTGGCGTTTTCCTCGCTATCAAAACGAAATCAAGAATGGTGCGCAGTTGATCGTGCGACCGGGGCAGGTTGCAGTCTTTGTTCATCGCGGGCAAATTGCCGATGTGTTCGAACCGGGTAACTATGAACTCAAAACCGACAACCTGCCGATCCTGAGCACGATTGCCGGCTGGAAGTACGGCTTCAACAGTCCATTTCGATCCGAAGTGTATTTCGTCAGCACAAAGCAAATTACAGACCTGAAATGGGGCACACCGAATCCCATTATGATGCGTGATCCGGAATTTGGCCCCATCCGAATTCGGGCGTTTGGCACGTATGCTGTCAAAGCGTCAAATGCCAAAGCGCTGTTGACAGAGATTGTCGGCACCAGTCAGGAAGTTGGCGCGGATGCGGTGACGGAACTTCTGCGATCGATCATCGTCAGTTGCGTTGCCGAGCTTCTGGGTTCGTCGAATATTGCAGCCTTGGATCTGGCTTCAAAGTATCGTGAGTTTGGTGAAACACTGCGAAAGTCTGTCCAGGAAAAAATCGACGACGAATACGGTCTGGAAATCCCGCAGCTGGTCATCGTGAATATCTCGCTGCCGGAGGCTGTTGAGAAAGCCATGGATACTCGAACAAGTATCGGCGTCATGGGCGACCTCGGAAAATTCCAGCAGTACCAGATGGGTCAGGCCATGACAGCCGCTGCCGAAAATCCAGGCGGCGGAGGTGCGGCCGAAGGCATGGGGCTGGGACTTGGCATGGCAATGGCCGGTCGCATGATGCAACCGGGAATCTTTCCGCCGACTGCCGCAGCACCAGCAATGCCTCCCACGCTGCCGTCTGCATGGCATGTGGCAGTCAATGGTCAGGGACAGGGCCCGTACAGTCCGGATCAGGTCGCAAGCGGAATCGCTGCAGGTCAAATCACAAAATCGACACTCGTCTGGTCCGCAGGCATGGCTGGCTGGGTCGCTGCAGGTCAGGTTCCTCAACTGGCACCCGCCTTCGGGACACCAGCACCTCCACCCATTCCGCCAGCCCAAACATAATTGTTCCGCTGCCCAAAACCTACACGCCAGAATCTTTTTCTTCCACGACGATGACTTTGCGGCGTTCGGGTGGCGTGGCTTTCCAGCGTTCGGATTTTTTTTCTTTTGGCTGTTCTGCCGGTGGATGATCTTTGTCATTCGGAACAGCTCTGGAACTGCCGGCACTCTGGATTGGGATTGTCAGGGTTTTCAGCGGCAATAGGTCAGGATTTCCGCTGTTGATTTCCGCAGTCATTGGCGGCAGATCGGTTGAGACAACCAACGGAGTCGATGGAATGACCAGCATGGGTTGTTCCGAACCAGGATCAGCGATCGGAGTCGGCACCAGTTGGTCCTGCGGCAGCGCGATCAGCAATTCGCTCGGAAGCGGCACTGGCGGGACCGGCGTCGATGGAACTTGCGCATCAGTTGGTGGATTTGATTTTGCCGCGATGTGAGTTGCCTGTGCCGGCTGCGGCCCGAACACGCGGATCTTGTCTGCTGAAACAGCAGAGGTCGCGGTAGTTTTTTCGGACAGATGAGCTGGTGTCGCTGTCGGCGCAACTCCTGTCACCGCAGCGGCTGCTGCTGGTGCTGCAGGAACAAGAGGGGCTGCGGGTGCGGGAACTTCGGCAGGGCTCGGTGCCGCAGGTTCGACTTTCAGCTCCGGCTGACTTGTTCCTTCTGCAGACTTGAGAGTCGTTTCCGGAGTGATCGCAACTTCTGCTGGCTGAACATTCGTGTCTTCCCCGCCCGATTCAACTTTGGGCGGAAGCGGTTCACCCGCAACTGGTTCAGTCGCTGGCTTTGGTTCAGGAGTCGCTTCACTCGGTGTCGGCAGTGGTCCGGTTTCCGTCTTCACCGGCACATCCGGCACTGTCGTCACTGGCCCGGTCAGCGCCTTCGGTGCTCCATTCGAATCGACGCCGGACGATTCCATGACCGGCGTTTTGACCGCTTCCGAGTTGACATCTTCCGGCGTGAGGGTGTCTGGCGCATCGACGACCGGTCTGGTGAATGCCGCATCTGTCGTTTTAATTTCTTTGCTGTTGGAAATCGTATGCGTCTTTGGCGCGCCCTGTGCAATATTCGGAGCCACTGCGGTGACACGATCGAGATAGATACTGAGTGCACTGGTCGCATGATACAGCGGCGAACAGCTCACCTCGGCCTTCCGATTGACCATCAGGTCGTTGGAGGTTGCTTCAATCGCGCGGCGTACCCAGGGAGCATTCAATTCCTGCGAAGGCAAAGCCATCATCAGAAACTCCAGCAGATGTCCGCTGCTGGCCATCCGCTTGTCGAAGTCCTGCTTGGACTCACGGCCTCGGAAATAGTTCGACGACAACGTGCCGTTGGAGTTTTGCTGCATCCGAGCCGTCTGGATATAGCGGCGAATCTTTTGTTCGGCTTCCTGCCAGACCCCCACGAGCGGTTTGCCGGATCGAAGATACACGTTGCGAGCATGAGCCAAAGCGAACAGACCATGCGTGCCGCCACAAGGTGCTCCCTGCAGAGATTTTGCCGTCTCGATTTTCACCAGGCGTTCGATGCTCCATTTTTCGCCCTTCGCATTGGTCCATTCGGCATCCGGAGGCAGATAGCGACTGAGCGCCCACAGCGTCCAGGTCACTTCTTCCTTCTCGTTGACTGTCATCTTGGCGTACGTGAGCATGTCACGCATGGAGACCGGGCCCTGTGGCGTGTTGAACTGCGTTTCCAGCGGCACCCCGCTCATCGACAGGATTGCGACGAACTGATTGATGTGACCTTCAAATGCATATGGTTTGTTGTAGGGATGGCCACGGCCAACCATCATCATTTCCCAGGTATTGTTGCCGCCACGATTAGTCAGCACACGAACCTGAGTTTTCTCAAACCAGTTTTCATTTTCAAAGGTCGGTCCGGTTTTTATCCATTCGAGACAACTGACAGGCTTACCATTGTGTCGAATCAGAAACTCTTCGCGGAGGGCAAGCATCCCGTGCATAATCTGCCACGGGGTATGTTCTGCAGTGGACAGCAATCTCCGCCGTTGAGCTTCACGAGTCTCATAAACCAGTTTCACTAACGGGTCTTTCGCCTGCTGAATCACCAGCGGCACGGGACGCATCACTGCATTCGACGAATGTTCATCAATTGTGACCTGTGGTTCATCAATCGGTGAATTCAGTTCATTGTCGCCGATGGGCACCTTTCCCGGTGACAGCTTTATCTGCGCATCGACAGAACTGGTCTGCAGCAGGCAGACCAATGCCACCAGCGGCAGGAACCGCCGAACTTGAAAGTGCAATTCCACAATCGCCATTGGGATGACTCCCACGCAGTCAAAGCAGCAAACCAATCCTCAGTCATGCGCGGAATGATCCGACGCCCCCTTTCTCTGTTTTCGACCAGACTACAGACGCTCTTAAATCCATCACAGCCGGCTGAATCGGAATTCTCGTTACTTTGCGCACTTGAAATAATTTTCGTACACAGGCCAAAAATTGCGGGGCTTTTGTATGCGTGGTCATCTGCGTGTAATAACTTACTCATTTTCACAAAGTGGTCACGTCCGTAATCCAGTCGGTGATCGTCTGCAGCAGGGTCGGGGAAATTGATTCTTCGATCGTCTGGTATTCGCTCAGACCACCAGTCGTGCAGGATTGAAACAAATGGTTCAGTGCGGGAAATTCGACCGTTTTGAAGCGTCTGTTGCCGCCTTTTTCCAGAGCGGCCTGGATGGCCGGAAGATTCAGGCGTGGATCAACCTGCACGTCTTTTTCGCCATTCAGGGCCAGCACGGGACATTTGACACGCTGCAGCAGTGTGGCTGGTTCGTACGTCAGAAAGAACCGAAACCAGGGACTGTGCATTCGTTGGATTCCGGCGGATACGGTATCTTTCAGATTGTCGTCAGACAATGACTCTTCCGGCAGCGATTCAGTGAGTCGCCTCATTGCGGCTGCGACAAGCTCGTCATGAGTCGCATCTGCAGCGGCTTCAAGCACCGTGTCAATCATTGCCAGTTGCGTCGAACGTTGAATGTTCAGCAGGTTTTCATCGGTAACACCTTCGGCCCGAAGAATGAGCTGTCCCTGAGACAACAGGATCTCCTTGCCGTTCACGCCGGTGCCAGCCATCAGAATCGCAAACGCGACGTCATTGCGGCGTGCAGCGACCATCGGGGCAACTATGCCGCCTTCGCTGTGGCCCATGAGTCCAATCGCATTTTTTCCAATCCTTGCATCTCCTTTCAGGTGGTTGAATGCGGCTTCCACATCGTGGGCAAAGTCTTCGCTCGTGGCGGTCGAGAAATCTCCCTTCGAAGCACCAGTGCCTCGATCGTCAAATCGCAGCACAGCGATCCCATGTCTTGAAAGATGATCGGCGATCACCCAGAACGGCTTGTGATCCAATAAGGTCTCGTCGCGGTCCTGGGGTCCGGAACCTGAAATCAAGACAACCGCAGGGCACGGCTGATTGGTGGTCGGGACGGTCAGAGTTCCTGCGAGCAGGACACCATCAGGCTCATTACGGAACGAGACTTCTTCGACAAGATAGGGAAATGGTGCCACCGGGTTTTGTGGTCGCAAGGGGGCCTTCACGGGTTCTGCGCTGAGCGACACTTCCTGCCTCAGGACAAGGTCCAGCGTTGCGCCGCCCTGCGACCACTTTCCCTTCAATTCAGTCTTCGCTGCATTCAAGTCCCCCTCGAAGACTCCGCCGATCGCGGCAACACTGATCGTCCATTGATCACCCTGCGTAGTTCGCGTTGCTTTAAAGCCGCCCGCTTTCTGAGACACACTGTCGAAATAAATACTCTCAGTCTCGTCATCTTCACGATACACGCGGAATCGCACCTTCAGCTTCTGAAACAGTGAGCTCATGGTGCCGGTCCAGATCTCATCCGGCTGATCCTCAGGAGCGACTGCGACCCGGCGGAGGATAAGGTCAAATTCCTGCCCGGATTGCTTCCAACTGCCGGTTGAGGTCTTGCCGCTGTCGGTAATCCGGCCTGAGTACGTGGCTTTAGTCAGCTTGAGTTCAATCTGAAGTTCCGCGTCGTCCAACCGAAATTTATCAAGACGAAAAATCTGACCACCCTCGTCCAGACTGACGAGTTGTCGCGCGTCCGAATCTTCGGACTCAGGGACGGGTTCAATGCGAAAGCGAAACAGGCGAGTCCCGACATCCATCGTTCCATACCACAGGTCACCCGCCGAGTTTTCGTCGGCGACTCCCGGCGCGGGATTCAACACAGACAGCATGACGGCGGCAAGCAAACACCGCATGGCAATCTCCAGTTCAAATTCCACTCGGTTGAGACAATACGCACAATATGACGTGACGACGCATCACGACAATGCGCCACCTGTGCAAAGGCGATTCCTGAAGCATGGATTCAGGCATTGCATGTGTCGTAAGAGGCAGGTTCGAATTGACATTCGGCACCGGAAAGCGACAACACGGCGACACTCAGCATCGGATCATTCATTCGCGAAGGACGCATTCCATGGCAGCATCGTTCTCCCTGCATTCACACGGCATCACCGTCAAGGACATTTTCCGAAATCTGTCCCCCGGTAGTCTATATGAAGAGGCCATTCGGCACGAGCCAGGGACCAGCATTTCCGATACGGGATGTCTGATCGCGTATTCCGGTGACAAGACGGGGCGGTCTCCCAAAGACAAGCGTGTTGTCAGGCATCCGGATTCTGAAAACAACGTCTGGTGGGGGCCTGTAAATTTCCCTCAGGACGAGATGACCTTTTCTATCAACCGCGAACGCGCGATCGATTACCTCAACACCCGCACGAAGGTTTATTGTGTCGATGCACATGCAGGTTGGGATCCCGACACGCGGATCAAAGTCCGCGTCATCTGTGCTCGACCTTATCACGCCTTGTTCATGCACAACATGCTGATTCGACCGACAGATCAGGAACTGGTGAATTTCGGTGAACCGGATTTTGTGATCTACAACGCCGGCGGGTTTCCGGCAAATCGCTACACGACCGGCATGACATCGCGCACCAGCGTCGATCTGAGTCTGGAGAAGCGTGAAGTTGTGTTGCTGGGAACAGAATACGCCGGCGAAATGAAGAAAGCGGTGTTCACGTTCATGAATTATTTCCTGCCCAGCAAAGGCATACTGTCGATGCATTGTTCGGCTACGGCGGATCGTAATTCTTCCAGATCTTCGATCCTGTTCGGACTCTCCGGCACGGGCAAGACAACGTTGTCGGCTGACCCCAAACGCTATCTCATCGGTGATGATGAACATGGCTGGTCAGACAACGGGGTTTTCAACATTGAAGGCGGCTGCTATGCAAAGGCCGTGTACCTGACGATGGAGTCGGAACCGGAGATTTTTGAAGCGTTGAAGTTTGGTACTGTGCTGGAAAATGTGGTGTACGACAAATCTCATCACCATGTGGATTTCAACGACACGTCGATCACTCAAAACACGCGTGGTGCGTATCCGATTGAATTCATGCGGAATGCAAAGATCCCGTGTGTCGCCAGTCATCCTTCCGACATTATCTTCCTGACGTGCGATGCATTTGGCATTTTCCCGCCAGTTGCCAGGCTCACTCCGGAACAGGCAATGTACTATTTTATCAGCGGGTATACGGCAAAAGTGGCCGGGACTGAAGTCGGCGTCACCGAACCGGAAGCGACGTTTTCTCCATGTTTCGGAGGACCGTTTCTCGTGTGGCACCCTGGCGTTTATGCAAAGCTGCTGGCGGAGAAGATTCGCAGACACGAAGCGAATGTCTGGCTGGTTAACACCGGATGGTCGGGCGGATCATACGGCACGGGCAGCCGCATGCCGCTGCGGTTCACACGGGCGATTGTCGATGGCATTCATTCCGGCCAGCTGGCATCAGCATCGGTCGTGCGAGAACCCATCATGGGGCTGGATATCGTGACGGAGTGTGAAGGCGTTCCGGCAGAAATGATGCAGCCCAGCCTGTCGTGGCGCAACGCGACCGCTTTTGAAGAAGCGTCCCGCAAACTGGCCGCTCGCTTTCGCAACAACTTTGAAAAATACGCGAACGCAGTGGATGCCAGCGTCGTATCATCCGGACCTGCTGCATCGTAGGATGGACATTCATTTCCGTCGCGGCCCATGAGCACTTGTCGGATGGCAGGGTCTCGGACATGAATGTCCAAGCTACATAAATCGCAGCGGATCACTACGCTCGAAAGCCGCTCAAATACGGAACATTCTTCGCATGTTCTGTCACTTTGTCGGCGGCGATCAGCAAGCGACCAAGGTAGTCCCATTGGCCGGTGACGAGCGCATCGCGAGCACTGTCGGGCATAGTCACGGAGAATGCGACATCGCCCGCGGTGACGGTCAACTTCTGCAGATCGACGGTGATTTCCAGCTTCGGATTTTTCTGAATCGCCGCCGCCAGTTTTTCCAGATCGGCTCGACTGGCTTTCACGGCAGGAATACCAAGTGAGCCGCAGTTACCGAAAAAAATCTCCGCGAACGATTCTGCAATGATCGCCTTGATGCCCCAGCGCATCAGCGACTGAGGTGCGTGTTCGCGTGATGACCCGCAGCCAAAATTTCGCCCGGCCGCCAGGATCCCGGCCCCCTGAAACTGCGGCTGGTTGAACGGATGACTCGGATCCTGCTGCCGATCGTCTTCAAATGCATGCTCGCCAAGACCATCAAAGGTCACGCATCGCAGAAACCGCGCCGGAATGATGCGGTCCGTATCGATGTCGTCGAGCAGTAGAGAAATGCCGGTGGCGGTGACTGATTTGATTTCGTTGTTGGGCATATTTGATAATTCAGTAGTAGACGGGGGGTTAAAGTATTTTTCATTATCCACAAGCGCTAGGTCAGGTCATCAAACTATCGCTCCGGCAAATTCACGGATATCGGCCACATGCCCTTCAATGGCCGCCGCCGCGACCATGGCCGGGCTCATCAGCAGCGTGCGTCCCGTTGGGCTGCCCTGGCGGCCTTTGAAGTTGCGGTTGCTGGAAGAGGCACAGACTTCGCGGCCCTGAAGTTTATCGGGGTTCATGGCGAGACACATGGAGCAGCCAGCAGCACGCCATTCGAAACCGGCGGCTTCGAAGATCAGATGCAGACCTTCTGCCATCGCCTGCCTGCGAACGAGCTGCGAACCGGGGACCACGATCGCCTTCACATGCGGCGCAACTTTGTGGCCTTCGACGATGCGAGCTGCCTCACGCAGGTCTGACATGCGGGAATTTGTACACGATCCGATAAACGCAACGTCGATCTTTGTCCCTTTGATCGGCTGGCCTTCTTCTAGCCCCATGAATTTCAACGCCTCACGGATCAGGGTCTGCTCCTCCGGTGCGACTTCGCTGATTCTGGGCAGCGGCTGGCTGACTCCGACGGACTGCGCCGGAGTGATTCCCCATGTGACAGTCGGTTCAATATCGGCTGCATGGAATTCCACAACATCGTCGAACTGAGCGTCATCCCCTGAAGCAAGACTCAACCACCACGCGGCGGCTCGATCAAAGTCCGCGCCTTTCGGAGAAAACGGACGCCCCTTCAGGTAATCGACCGTCGTCTGATCAGGATTGATGTAACCGCACCGAGCTCCGCCTTCGATGCTCATATTGCACACCGTCATGCGTTCTTCGATCGACATCGCGTCGAAGGTTGAGCCCGCGAATTCGTAGGCGTAGCCGACGCCGCCCTGTACGCCCAGTTTCTGGATGATGTACAGGATCACGTCCTTGGCGTAGACACCCGGAGCAAGTTCGCCGTTGACGACAACCTGGCGAATTTTAGGGCGATTGAGGAACATCGTCTGTGTCGCCAGGACTTCCGCAACATTGCTGGTGCCGATGCCGATGGCGATGCTGCCGAACGCTCCGTGCGTGCTGGTGTGACTGTCACCGCAGACTATCGTCATGCCGGGCTGAGTCAATCCCTGTTCAGGTCCGACGACATGCACGATGCCCTGGCGATCATCTTTCAGATCCAGCAGGGTTACGCCAAAATCAGCACAGTTCTTTTCGATAGCAGACATCATCTGTTCGGCCAAATTGTCCAGAAACGGACGAGCCTGACTGCCGGTGGGTACGATATGATCGACGGTCGCGATGGTGCGTTCCGGAAAAGCAACTTTGAGCATACGATCGCGCAGAATTTCAAACGCCTGTGGGCTGGTGACTTCGTGAATCAAATGCAGACCGATAAACAACTGCGTCTGCCCGCCCGGCAGAGTTTGTACGGTGTGCAGATCCCAGACTTTGTTGAAAAGATTGCGTTTGTCAGACATGGAAAACTGTTCGATGCAAAATGTGCGAAAAATTCCCTGCGTTTCGACGCAGTGGCCAAATATCATGACTGATACCAGTCGCAGTATAGCGAAGCTAAATCGTTGAGTCAGCGATCCTTTCGCGCAAGAATGGCAGTTTCGCTCAACGAAGACCGAGCACGGGCTTCACCCGCAACCCAAAGATGATCATGAAGGAGTTTTTAACCACAGATTTCACAGATTTCACAGATAAATACACTGCGACTCATCCGTGTGATCCAAGACATCCGTGGTCAAAAAAGCGACTGCAGCGACGAGAGGTCCACCACCAGATTTCTTTGTGCCACGCGACGATTCCGCTCGCCTTAGTAGTACGAGAGACGCCTGAGGGTTTGCTGATTGCCGGTTGTTTTCGTTCGGCTAGAATGCTCCATTCGGATACGTGATTGTTGCTTTTATCCTCGCAGGATTCGTCATGGGATCATGGAAGATTGGGACAGGTATTGCCCGGGCCGCTCCGATGGTGTCGATAGCGCTCGTGGCCGTTTGGGCGTTGGGCCAGATTGTGCGGGATCGCAACTGGTGGACGGGCCTGATGTTCTATCTTCCGACCCCCATCCTTGTCGCATGGATTTTGCTGCAACTCAAGATTTCCCGCACCAGCCGACGCATCACCCTCGGGTTGTTGATAGCACCTCTGGTGATGCTGGTGCGGGTTGAAAATCAATGGATGAGACCAGATTCCACGACGGCTGAAAACTCGATGGCCGATATGCATGGGAATGCATCGATGTCCGACACCGCAGTAATCGACACGTCAACCGAACTGACTCGGTTGCGACTCGTCCACTGGAATCTGGCGCGCGGCGTGATGGGTTGGGAAAAGCAATGGCAACACATCGAAAGCCTGCATCCCGACATTATTGTGCTGTCCGAAATTCCGGTGTTGTTTGATGCAAAGACACTGACCGGATTTGACGTGATCGAGATCGACGGCATGGCGGTCGCCTGTCACGGATTGATGACCAGAAGCGGACCACTTGTCCGAGGCGGTGCTCTGGATGCGTATCACGTGACGTGCCATTTATCTGCAGGACCGCTGGAAGTGATGATCGCTGACATGACGTCCTGGATCGCCGTACCTCGAGATCCGTATCTGCGGCCATTCGTTGCGCTGCTGGCGGATCGAAAAATCGACGTGTCGGTTGGCGACTTCAACGCACCGCGACGATCACTGGCTTTCAGCGAACTTTCCCCTGGTTATCGACACGCCTACGACGCAGCGGGCGCTGGCTGGTCGTATACATGGCCGGTACCAGTACCTCTTCTTGCCATCGATCAGTGCATCATCGGGCCTCGCCTGAAGCCCGTTCGATACGAACTGCAGTCCACGTTGCTGAGCGATCATCGGTTGCAGATCCTTGACTGCGAATGGCTCCCCTGAAACAAAGGGCCTGCGCACGTCCCATACCGATCATGCCGCATTTAACGAATAGCACGCCCCGGCAACTTCTTGTCTGTCGCGATCTCCTTCGCGCCCCACGGCGAATCCAGTTTTACTGCTCGCATTGCACTCCCCTTAAGGTACATTGGTGACAGAGAGTCTCTGTGCCGGAACATTTACGGATTGCATTTACATTCCCGAAGCTCTCATGACTCCGTGATGGGCCCGGGCAATTCTGGTGAACAATTCTGATGTCAGCCGATGAACGAACGGGATGGGAATGCCGATTCTGCTTCGAAAAGCTGAAGCCGCAACCGCTGATCGGTTGGCGGCGTCTGCTTTGGATTGTTCCCGTACGTGCGTTTCGTTGCCCGCATTGCTTCAACTTATTTCAAAAACCGGCTGCCATGATTGCTGCA
This sequence comes from Candidatus Kuenenia sp., assembly GCA_043754375.1. Taxonomy (GTDB): domain Bacteria; phylum Planctomycetota; class Planctomycetia; order Planctomycetales; family Planctomycetaceae; genus SXXK01. The sequence continues at coordinate 19,563 of JAYUVA010000415.1, forward strand.
ATTCCATTTGTCGGCAACCTGTTCTGTTCAAAGCGGGGAGTTTCCGGAAGTGTTTCGGAGATGATTTCCACAGTGGCCCGCCGAGGCAAAAACAGCCGTCGCAATTATGTAGATGAAGGCTGGTTTGTAAGTTCCGGACGCTGGATCGAAAACGCTGAATCGAAAGCATCTCAATTCCTCGGCAAGTCCTTTCGTACGCTCGGGCGGCAGGTCTTATGGCCGTTTCACTGGTTTTCAGGAAAGTTTCTGAGGTCGCGGGGCAAGTCGCTGCTCTCTCATGGTTCAAGATCAAAAAGTCGATCCCGCTCCCACTCAAGCGATGAGGCTTAGCCCCTGACAAAACCTGCGTAAGCCGCGAATCGCAATGCCGTGCCCGGCTTCGAGTCTCAGAAAGACTCGTCCAGGAGTCTGTCTGGATTCCGCTGTTTGTGTTAGCGCCTTGCGGCTCACGGTTTTATCGTTCGCCGTATGTAACGCCGTCACGTATAGTCGTTTGAAGAGTGAAAACTCACTCCGAAGTGACCTCTGCGAAATTGGCCGGAAAGGCGTGTTTCGGATGCCGGGACGCATGGAACTGACCGACGACGCCGACCTGGCGCAGCGGCTGCTGGAAAATGACCAGGGCTGCCTTGACGACATTCTGCGCTCGTTCGGTGCCGGAATTCTCGGACTGCTGCGACGGCGATTTCGGGATGTGTTAAGGGAAGAAGATCTGGAAGATGTCCTTTCGATGGGACTCTTCCGATTGTGGACCAGCCGCAATCGTTATCAAATGAACCTGGCATCTCTACGAGTCTGGTGGTATCGCATCTGTGAAAACGCAGCCCGGGATGTGTTGCGGATGGGCTGGCAGAAGGCGCGTGCCAGGGAAGTGCATTCCGACGCTGCTTTCGTGGGCATTTCAGAGCAATTGTCTCGATCGGATTTTGATTCAGAATGTGTTTCGCACGCGCTGTCAACTCCAACGGCCGTGCATCTTGATTTGAAGGACGTGCTGAGCGAACTACCGGAAGTTCAACGTGCCATTCTGCTCGCCGATGCTGCGGCGCGAGACGCCGTGGCCTGCAGTCAGAGGCTTGGCGATGACCTTGGCCTGCCGGCATCGACTGTGCGAGTTTACCGAAAGCGTGCGATGGACCGCGTGAGACGCGAATTGATTGCCCGAGGACACGGGCCTGAAGACACGAAGCACCTCTGATCGCTCGATTCCGGTCGCCGCTTCGGAATTTGAAATTCCAGATTTGAAATTGAGATTCAGAATCTCGACTTAGAGGCTATCTATGAACGACGAACCACAAGTCCCGGCTGATGCAACGTTGCATCGCCTGATGACAGCCGCACTTGGTCCGGAGACTCTGAGCGATGAAGACATCGAATGGCTTCTGTCATCAATGGAGCCAGTTGAGGCGCTCGGTGATGATCAGGTTCACCGCGTACTGAGCAAAGTGAAGCGACTGCTGGAGACGACTCAGGATAAATCACAGAACAATGTCGCCGGTTCGGCAGACTCGCATCGAGGTTCGACCAGTGTTCAGGCAACTCGTACGCAACAGCCAGCACTCATTTCAATTGCTGCCGTGGAGCCTGCCGGACGTTCCGGGCGCGCGGCGTCCATTACGGCGCTGACGGCATCAATGATTGCTTTGCTTTGTGTCGTTGTGATGACCCATAATCTACAGGTCCCGCGTACAGTTTCTCAAGCCGATCAGGGAATTCGTACGATCAGGACATTGAGGCATCGACATCACGCATGGCCACTGACGGACCGCTATCACATGACCGCAAAACC
>JAYUVA010000416.1:0-8014 GCA_043754375.1 Candidatus Kuenenia sp.
GCCTGCAGCTGAACCTGCACATCTTTGGGATCGTGATCGACCGGTTCCGTCCGACCTTCAAACATCAGGATGGCAAACTGGCTCGGTCCGACCTGCAGAATTCCGGAGATTTCGCCCGGCGTTTTCAACTTGAATGCAGCCTTGCGAAGATTCTCGTGCGCACCGGTGTTCCTGCGGATCGGTGGAATCACACCACCGAGAGCGCGGCTGTTGGTTTCGATGCTGTAGTCGCGGGCCAGAGCATCGAAGTCGTCAGGATTGGCTTTGGCTTTGTCCCAGACTTCCTGTGCTCGTTTTTGTTTGTCACATACAATCATGCGAGCCTTGATGCGCGGTCCGTAGTTGTCTTCGTACGCCTGCTGCATCATTTCAGGAGTGATCGTCACTTCCTTGCCTGCCAGCTTTCGCAATGCCAGCATCGGCCAGATAATATCGCGTTGGTATTGCGCCTGTGAAAGTCCACGTTCGGCTTCCAGCAGTTTATAATACTGATCAAGTGCCAGACCAAATTTCTTGGAAATCTCGATGACCTGCTGAGTCACTTCAGCTTCCGAGACCACGACGCCACGCTCGGAGCACGCCTGCTGAATGATCAGCCGGCTGATCATGTTTTCGAGAACTTCTTTGCCGTAGCGTTCGACGCATTCCTTTGCCAGGGCTTCGTAAGAAATCGGTTCGGCATTGACTCGGGCGAATGCCGTGTTCTGAGCATCCATCCGGGTGGTCGCGGAGCTGTCGTCAGATTTTTGCTCGGCAGCCTGCGTGGACTGGGCCCGCCAGACCTGCATCGCGATGCCACCAGCGATCAACACGACCAGCGTGCCACCAATCAGGATGCCACTGCGGCTTGAGCGCGATTCGGCGACAGTTTTTTCCGTGGATTGTGAAGAAAGTTGCGGCATGATTTTTTGCTCCTGAATCGAGGATACTTGTCGCGGAAGGAAGGGAGGGAGTGGCAGAGAGGGGATTTAAGGGATTGAAGTGCTGTGAATCAAAGTTTTCGAGGCATTCCCGACTTCGGTTGAGAGGTCTTGGAGTCGCAGAATTCGCCGTTTCGCAAACGTTGCATCGAAGACTTTGCGTCGCGTTATACGCCCTTTTTCGAAATGGGGTCAAGTTCGGTTTTTCCGGTATCGGAAGATGCCCGCGACAATTGAGAAACCGGCAGATTCTGCTACAACTCGCATGCTGCAGTTTGGCGTCGTAAATGACTGTCAGAAAAGCACTTGCAGCCTGCAAGAATCAATAGAATTTCCAAAAGGATTTTAGTTTGTCTACTGACGATCCCCAGGGCGGTGGCCTCGTTCCCTCTGATCCTCGTGTGTTTCGAACCGAGATTCAGGATGAGATGCGGACCAGTTATCTGACCTACGCCATGAGCGTCATCATCAGTCGCGCTTTGCCCGACGTTCGTGACGGCTTGAAGCCTTCCCAGCGCCGCATTCTGGTGGCCATGAACGACCTCAGTCTCGGGCCGAATTCCGGTCGGAAAAAGTGCGCAAAGATCGCGGGCGACACGAGCGGAAACTATCACCCGCACGGCGAAGGTGCCATCTATCCAACGCTCGTCCGCATGGCTCAGGACTGGGTCATGCGTGAAGTGTTGATCGACAAGCAGGGCAACTTCGGATCGCTCGCGGGGCTGCCGCCAGCCGCCATGCGATACACCGAAGCACGTCTATCCGGTGCCGCTGCCGAAATGATGCGCGACATCGATCGCGAAACCGTAGACTTCGCACCGACGTACGACAACGATCGGCTGGAGCCCGTCGTGCTCCCGGCACGATTTCCGAATCTACTTGTCAATGGATCAAGCGGAATTGCGGTCGGGATGGCGACCAGTATGCCTCCGCATAACATGTCAGAAGTCTGCGAATCGGTGATTCGGGTGATTGATGATCCTGACTTGTCGCTCGACGAATTGTTGGACGTCATCCCCGGCCCGGATTTTCCGACGGGCGGCATCATCTGCGGCAGCATGGGAATTCGTCAGGCCTACATGACTGGCCGTTCGACTTTGACGTTGCGGTCCCGCACACATTTCGAAACCGAAAAGAACTCTGACGTCATCGTGATCACTGAAATCCCATATCAGGACACGCGCGACCGCATTCGTGAAAAGTTGGAAATTCTGGTCCGTGATGAACGCATCAAAGGCATTTCACGCATTGTCGACCTGACAGACCGCACGATTCCATCATGGCAGGTGCGGTTGCATATTGTGCTCAAACGCGATGCCGACAAAGAAGTCGTGCTGAATCAGTTGTTCCAGTTTTCGCCGCTGCAAACCACCGTCAGCGTGATCATGCTGGCGCTCGAAGGCAATCGTCCGAAGTTGATGACCGTGCGGATGCTGCTGGATTCGTTCATTCGGCATCGCGTGGACGTTATCCGGCGCCGGACAGAATTCATGCTGCGAGAAGCGCGCAAGCGAAAGCACACGGTCGAAGGCCTGTTGCTGGCTCAGACGGACATCGATCGCATTATCAAGACGATCCGCGATTCCGCCAGCCGCGCTGCTGCCAAAGACGCATTGCAAAAAGTGCCTGTGCCGTCGCCGCTGGTTTCAAGGGCTCTGGGAGAAGACGGCTTCAAAGCGTTTGTGCTGGAAAACGGCGAAGCGGACAATTACTTCCTGTCGGCCAATCAGTCCGAAGCGATCGTGTCGATGCAGCTTGGTTCGCTGGCAAATCTGGAACGCGAAAAACTCGTCGCCGAACATCAGCATCTGCTCGACAATATCGCTGAATTCCTGCGACTGCTGTCTGACGAAGCAAATCTGCGAGCCGTCGTCCGCACTGACATGGAAGAACTCAAAGCACGCTTCCCGGACAAGCGCCGCACAATGATTTCCGACGAAGAACTGGGTGACTACGACAAGGAAGCACTCATCGCCGAACAGCCGATGGTGGTGACGATGTCGCAGCGTGGTTACATCAAGCGAACTCCACTGGATGTTTATGAAGCCCAGAATCGTGGCGGCAAAGGTATCAAAGGTGCCACCTCGGACGAAGAAGATCCGATCGCCCATCTGTTCGTGACAAGCACGCACGACTTCCTGCTGTTCTTTACGGACAAGGGCAAAGTTCACTGGATCAAGGTTTACGATCTGCCGTTGCAGGCCCGCACGGGCAAAGGCCGAGCCCTCGCGAACATTTTGACTCTGGAAGAAGGCGAAGGCATCGCCAGTTGCTTCAACGTGCGTTACTTCCCTGACGACCAGTACCTTGTCATCGCAACTCGCCAGGGCATCATCAAGAAGACGGCGCTGTCCGCTTACGGTCGCCCGATGAAAGGCGGCATCATTGCGATCCGTCTGGACGATGGCGATGCACTCATTGACGTACGAATTGTGCAGGGTGACGAAGATCTTATCCTGTCAACCTCCGGCGGCATGGCGATTCGCTTCAACCACGAAGACGCTCGCCCAATGGGCCGAGCGACGCGCGGCGTGAAGGGCATCAAGCTGAAGAAAGATGAAATTGTCGTGGGCATGGTGGTCGCCGATCCGGAGCGGACGCTGCTCAGCATCTGCGAATTCGGTTACGGAAAACGCACTCCGTTCGGGCCAGGCGAACTGGATTCCAGCGAAGATGCTGGTGAAGAAATGGCGGACGGTGCAACGGCCGTCGCCGGCCTTCCGTCCACCGACGACGAACCAGAATCTGCCGACGTCGAAACCGACGAGGAAGAAGAAACCGAACCGGAATCTGAAGGCGAGGCCTCCGTCACCAGCAACAACCAGTACCGCCGCCAGCGCCGCGGCGGCAAAGGTGTGCGAGACATTAAAACGACAACCCGCAACGGCAAGGTGGTCGATGTGCTCTCCGTCATCGACTCCGACGAAGTGCTCATGGTCACCTCCCGCGGCAAGATCCAGCGCATCCGTGCCTCGGATATTAACACGATCGGCCGTAACACTCAGGGCGTCCGCATCATTCGCCTCGACGAAGGCGACACGCTGGTGTCCTGTGCCGTGATCCCGGGCGATGTGATTGATGAGGAAGCAGCGAAGGCTGCCGCGGCTCAGGCTGCAATTGCGGCGGAGAAGCCGGCAGTACCTCCAACGGTACTTGACGACCCGCAAGCTGATAGTGACGATGAGAAGTAAATTTCAAGTGATTTGGCCGATATGAAATTAAGTGTGGTGCGAAGGAGACCAACAATCGATGCGTCCAAAATCGGGGCTGAAGAAACGGAAAGCACTCCGCAATATGCCGGAGTTTTCCTGTGGTTTTGATGAACACCCCGAGATTCTCCGGCTGCGTGCAACAGAACCATCAATTGGAACTGACAGCCAGATTTCCGTGGTATCCATGTTCGCTGGATGCGGGGGTATGGATCTCGGTTTTGTCGGAGGTTTTCCGTATCTCAATAAGTTCTATCCATCGCTTCCATTCCATATTCATCGGGCTCTGGAAATCGATGACGACGCTGTGGCTACGTATCGATTGAATATGAGCCACGACGTGGCACCTTGTGACTTGACCAAAGTGGATATGGCAGCGTTGCCGTCAACGGATGTGTTGCTCGGCGGTTTTCCCTGCCAGGATTTTTCGTCCTGCGGACCAAAGACCGGGTTCGAAGGCAAACGTGGTCGGTTATATCGCGTGATGGTTGAATATGCCGAAATTCATCGCCCCGCTATGATCGTTGCCGAAAACGTACCACACCTCGCCAAACTCCAGGAAGGGCGATTGCTGCAGGAGATTATCGCAGACTTTACTGAAGTCGGTTATGACGTTCGAGTCTGGACGCTCTATTGTCCTGACTACGGGCTTCCGCAAAATCGGACGCGACTGTTCTTCGTTGGTGTTCGACATGATATTGTCGCCATTGCTGGCCGACCATCAGCACCAGCGCCGACGATCTTCCAAAAGCCAATGGCCATTGATGATGCCATAAATGACCTTGAATCGATTGTCGATGAAACGATTCCAAATCAGAGTCAATACTTTGTCGCAACAAAAGCCACGAAGGGTGCGGGACAAGGAGATCAGGTCTCGATGCGAGGGCAGGTTGCCTATGCCGTTCGCGCCAACCCAAAGGCTCGGGTGCATTTCCACTATGAGCTTCCCCGCCGCCTAACGGTGCGAGAGTGTGCTCGGCTTCAGAGTTTTCCGGACCAGTTCGTGTTTCCTTTTTCCACGTCCACGAACATGATGCAGATCGGCAATGCGGTCCCGCCAATCATCGGACACGCGGTTGCGGAGGAAATCATGCAGTACCTGCGCGCAGTCCAACAAAAGGGTATCTGCCTCCAGTCCAAACATTGTGTGCAGGCATAGTCCAAATATGACTCAGCTGGCAAATGATCGTCACTTTGTCAACACGTTGATTGAGCCGATTCGAACTTGCGCTGCCTATACACCGAAGCTTGGCACCAACGATCTCGATGGCATCGGTCTTTCCGGATTTCAGCAGATCTATTCGGCTGACCCGTTGTACCATTGGGTTGGTTTGGATTCGCCGTTGATGTATGCCGCTCACAAAGCCGCCGGAGGAATGACATCAATTTATCGGCAGTTGGGTATTGGTTGCGAGCGATTGTTCAGGGCCATACTCGAAGCTGAACTTGGCTTGACAAGTGAAGAACTCCGATGGGGATATGACGTCACGCAGGACAATGGCAAAGTACGACGACTTCAACTCGATGCACGAATTGATTTGTCGTCCCTTAAGTCAGCTTCCGTGAGATCTTGTTTTGATGCCTGGCTTAAAGAGGCAGCGGTATTTCTTGCATTGAACAAAAAGAAACGCCGTTTGAAGGGGGCTGTATTTGAGGTTCGTCAAGGCTATAAGAGCGCCGATGCGAAACGACAAAATGCGGATTTGACATTTGGAATGCGTTCGATGAACGACGGATACGTTCCTGTCATCACGGTCTTTTCGTCGCAGATCAGTGAAACGATCCTGCGCCGATATCGAAATGGCCAAATACTGGTCACCACCGGAACACGATGCGGTGACCCGGTGAAAGACACGTACGCTTTCTTCTCAGAAGTCATCGGATATTCGTTGTCCGACTTCTTTGAGCGAAACGCTCACCAAATCCGCGCGGAAGTTGGGATCATACTGAATGGTTTGTTATCGCCACACTGAAAGGTTCGTCCTTTGCGCCGGTCCAACTCGTCAGCAGCACCTGCAGAACACGCGCCAGAGACCCGCACCGAACTCGTACGCGGACTGGGATTGCCGCAGTCGATCGCACTGAATATTTCGAACATGGTCGGCATCGGGCCGTTTATCACGATTCCGGGGTTCATTGCAGCCATGCATGGGCCTCAGGCGCTGATTGCGTGGGTGGTGGCGGCTGTGCTGGTGATTTGCGACGGACTTGTCTGGAGCGAACTGGGAGCTGCGTTGCCAGGCAGTGGCGGAACATATCATTTCCTGCGTGAGATTTTTGGCAAGCGGGATGCTGGATGGCAAAGGATGCTGCCATTTCTGTTCGTGTGGCAGTTTCTTGTAAGCGGAACGATGGAAGTCGCGTCCGGCTACATCGGTGCGATGCCATACGTCGAGTTCATCTACCCGGGACTGTCCGATACGCTTCACGCATGGCATGTTCCGGGCGGGACGAGCACCATGGCAGCGTGTTGCTGCCTCATTGTGACATGGATGCTGTCTCGCCAAATCAACGTCATCGGTTGGTTTGGCATGGTGCTCTGCACTGGAACGATACTGACGGTCGTGACAGTCATTGTTTCCGGGCTCACTCACTTCAACGCCTCACTGCTGACACTTCCTCCGGATGCTTTCAGGATTGATGGCAAATGGGTCAATGGCCTCGGGGCGGCGATGCTGATCGCGATCTACGACTACCTGGGCTATTACAATATCTGCCATCTTGGCGAAGAGGTGCGCGATCCTGGCAAGACAATCCCGCGCGCGGTGATTACGTCGGTGGTAGTTGTCGCAGCCGTGTATCTCCTGATGAATGTGTCAATCATTGCCGTCATTCCATGGGAACAGGCGATGAAATCAGAACAGATCGCGTCGCTGTTTATGGAAACTCTGTACGGTCGACGGATTGCTGTCCTCTTTACCGGACTGATTCTCTGGACAGTCCTGGCTTGTATGTTTGCGATCACGCTCGGGTATTCAAGAATTCCATTTGCGGCAGCAAAGAACGGAGATTTTCTTGCAATCTTTGCGCGCGTCCATCCGACAAAGAAGTATCCAATAGTCTCACTGTGGACACTGGGAGTCCTGACCGCAATCTTCTGCTACCTTCCGCTGCAGACCGTCATCGAGACGGCTGTCACTGTGCGGATTCTTGTACAGTTCGTCGCTCAGATTTTTGGCCTGCATGTTCTGCGAACGACTCGGCCGGATATCGTGATGCCCTTCCGCATGTGGCTCTATCCGCTGCCAAGCCTGATCGCGCTGCTCGGATGGCTGTTTGTCCTTGGAACTCGACTGCAATTGCTGGGGACGGCTGTCGGAGTCATCGTCAGTGGGATCGTCGTTTACCAGATATTTCTTGCGAAGTCTGTCGTCAAATCCAATCCGTCCTGAGAACGCTCGTTGGCTTCAAGGCGTATGCACATCGGTCTGTCTCAGAATTCTGACCGCTTCAATCGCACCGGCTTCCGGTGCCAGAGCCGTGTTGGCGATGCCGGAAACGACTTTCATGATGTTGTGATCGACCTCGCCTGCAATGAATACACCTCGTGAACGCACGGCCTCAATCTGATTGGCCGCTTCGGACTGGATTTCGATGTCTGTCCGAGCATCGTTTTTCCGGCGACAGTACTGCTGAAACACCCAGGACGGATCGCCGAAGTGCTCCGTGGGCTGTCCTTGTGCATCGATCACGCCAAGCTGCTGGAAGAATCCAGACCAATCAACGACCGCAACGGATTCCGGAGTGCTTGACACCGGATTGGTCCCCAGCAGCACATCGCCGACCGCGTACGCAAATGCGTCGAAGACCTGCCAGCGGATATCATCAACGTTGTCGGTCGGTGAGTTGGGCTGAACCCGGGCTCCCATGTAGCTGCGAGCGCCA
>JAYUVA010000417.1:0-3391 GCA_043754375.1 Candidatus Kuenenia sp.
ACGATCACGCTGACCCGCGGTGTCAAAGCACCAACGGAAAAATCGATCTGTGTGGCCCGCCTGATTCCGGCTGCAGACCGAAATCAGACCCACTTCGACTGCCTCTTGCAACCCAAAACTGATTTCATCTGAATTGAGATACCAGGAACCAACAGCCAAAAGGCCCGAAAGGTGCTGCGCACGATTGGTTCCTGACCCCTTTTCCAAGCCCCGGAGGTTCAGTCAGTGAGAGAACAATCATGAATGCTTCTACCAGCAATTTGCTCCACGGCGTACTTCCCGTGCTCCAGACGCCGTTCACCGACGACGGTGACATTGACTGCGCGGTACTGCAGCGGGAGATCGACTGGGCGTTCGACGCCGGTGCGGATGGTATCGTGGTGGCGATGGTGAGTGAGATTCTGCGGCTGGGCTACCGGCGGCGAAGGGAACTTGCGGAGCGTGTTTGTGAGGCTGCACAGGGACGAGGTTTCTGCGTTGTGAGCGTAGGTGCAGAGAGCATCGCTGAAGCAGTGGAATTCGCGGAGCACGCCGAAAAACACAGCGCCAGTGCCGTCATGGCGATCCCGCCGGTGGCGACCGGGCTGGGAAGCACTGCGACGCGGGAATATTTCGCGGCAATCGCCGGTAGTATTTCAATTCCGCTCGTAGTTCAGGACGCCTCCAGTTACGTCGGCGAAGCGATCGACATGAGTGTGTATGTGAGTCTGCTGGAACAATTCGGTGAGGACCGAATCTACTTCAAGCCGGAAGCCAGTCCGCTGGGCCCGAACCTTTCCAAACTTCGCGATGCGACTCATGGAAAGGCTCGAATCTTTGAAGGTTCGGGAGGAATCAATCTCGTCGATTGCTACCGCCGCGGGATTGTCGGCACGATGCCTGGCACGGATTTGCTCGATGGGATAGTGGCGCTCTGGCAGGCGCTGCAAGCAGGCGACGACGAACGTATTTACCAGTTGTCACTTCCGATCTGTGCCCTTGTGGCATTACAACTCCAGGGCGGCCTTGACGGATTTCTGGCGATCGAAAAATACCTGCTGAAGAAGCGCGGAATCTTTGTTAACACGAAACAGATTCAGCCGGTTGGCTGGAAACTCGACAGTGAAACTCAAGTGGAGGTCGATCGACTGTTTGCCAGACTCCAGGCGGTCACGTGATGACTGACGTTGCGACAGCGGTGCGTTACCGAGTCCTTGCGTGGCTCACACTGGCCGCTGCGGTATCGTATCTTTGCCGGAGCGCAGTCAGCGTGGCAGAAAGCACGGTTCGTAGCGATCTGGGTCTGACTCTGGAAGAGTCCGGCTGGTTCATGGGCGCGTTCTTCTGGACCTATGCCATCTTTCAGGTTCCCTGCGGATGGTTTTCAGAACGTGTCGGGACGCGAATCGGTCTGAGCATTTTTGCGGTCGGCTGGTCCATGGCCACGATCGGCATCGGAATCGCGCCGGGCTTCTGGCTGTTAATTATTGCCCAGTTGATCATGGGGGTTGCTCAGGCGGGAGTGTTCCCGGCGTCGTGCAATTCCATCGGACACTGGATGCCTCTGGCACAGCGTACTTTGGGCTGCGGCGTTTTCACCGCAGGAATGCAGGTCGGTGCGATCATCGCCAGCGGGAGCGTAGGAGTGTTGATGCTTGCGCTTGGCTGGCGTTGGGTGTTTGTGGCGTTTGCCTTGCCCGGAATCCTGTGGGCGGTTGGTTTCATGTCGTGGTTTCGCGATCGACCGGAATGGACTCCCGCCGTTGATGCAGGGGAACTCGAACTGATCCGTGCAGGTCGCCATATGATCGAACTGAATCAGACCGATGCAGATCCTGACGTAAACCTGCCATTCGCCCACGACGATCGGGCAGGACTGCTGACCATTGCATTCAGCCCGGTGATGCTCTGGCTGTGCGGTCAGCAGATCTGTCGGGCCAGCGGATACATGTTTTTTGCCAGTTGGTTCCCGACATTTCTTCAGAAGACTCGCGGCATTTCAGTGGCCCAATCGGGTTATCTGCAGGGACTTGTTTTTGCAGGAACTCTGACCGGCTGCATCTTCGGCGGAATGCTCACGGACTGGATCTGGCGACGAACGGGCGGTTTGCGTCTCAGTCGCAGCGGCGTCGGAGCGGCGGCGTTGGGAGGATGCTCAATTCTGATCCTGGCGGCCTGGTTTGTGCAGAACGCAGAGTTGGCAGTGATGCTGCTGACACTGGGCTCGTTCTTCGCTGCCCTCGCTGGACCGTGTGCATTCGCAGCCACGATTGATATCGGAGGATCGCGGGTGCCTCAGGTCTTCGGATTGATGAACATGGTCGGCAACTTTGCGGCAGCAGCCTGCCCGGTCGTTGTCGGGAAGCTGTTCCAGGAAACCGCGAACTGGAACCTTGTCCTGCTAATGTTCGCAGGTGTTTATTTTGCGGGCGCGATTTGCTGGGTGTTTGTGAATCCGCGACCGCATTCCCCGGCCCACAGCATTTAGTGTTTGACGAGCCACGGGCCGGCACACTGAAGATCGGCCACGGTGTGCCTGCGCTGTCGCTGGTCACACCCTACAGATTTAGGCACCTTTTGCCGACATCCTTCAGAGTCGCAACAACGAGATAGCGACCAACGCCAGGATGGCCACCCATACCGTGATGAGGATTCCCCACGACACGGCGGACGTTCGAAAATGAATATGCGGCGTTCGCTGGATCACGTCACGATATTCAGTTGTGAAGATGTATTTCGCAGCCGGGCGAACCAGGTACCACAAGCATGCGCCGCCGATGATCGTACCCAAGGGAATGAACAACAGCCACACCACACAACAGATGATCCCACCGATTCTGTGTCGCGGGCGAAAATGTCCGACTCCGATGCCGATAATCAACTGGACGACTCCCAACGACGCGAGCACACCAAACAATGTTGCGAGTGGAAAGTCTGTGCGATCCCCATTCGAAAAATGAATGACCGAGAGAATTCCAAAGACGATTGTCAGAATCAACCCTCCAACAATCAACGCGACTGCGATCGAACGCACATTGCCTTCGCAGTCAATAAATTGCTGCCGGATGCGCATGTCGTCCTGCTGAAACGGATCAGCCGTTTCCGGTCCGACCAGTGGCGCGGCGTAGGGATTGAATGAGTCGGATTCTGCGGTGCCCAATGCATGTTCTTTATGCTGGAGCCGGTCAAAGCCATTCAGTTCTGTTCTGGCAACGGGATCTCAATCGGCGCTGGAATTTCATCTGCGGCAATCGGCGGGGGAATCACGAGCGGCGGTGACACGGCGGATGAGTTTGTGCGAGCCGCGACAGCTCCGCCGCGCAGGGAGATGCCACCCGATTTTTCAACGGCACTTTTCCCTGTCAGATCACGCAGTTGTTCGCCAGCAGATTCCTTTTGAGTCGATGCCTGC
>JAYUVA010000418.1:0-5079 GCA_043754375.1 Candidatus Kuenenia sp.
TACCGCCGAGCCGGAGGCGACGGCTATTCCGCGAGCCGTCGCCTCCGGCTCGGCGGTAAACGATTAAGTCAACAACCCGCTAGCGCCTTGCCGCTCACGAAAAGAGCGGTATTCAGACTGACTCGTGGTGCCTTGTCAGAGCACTAGTGAATCGCGGGCTCTGGAGGATCAGCGGCAGGCACCGGAAACACGGTTACGGACGTTGCGATTTGACCAATTCGCCAATCGACGTTGTCTGATAATCCAAGGAAAACAATCACGTTCGGAGGTAGCTTGTACATTTCGGTCGGCTCGCTCATCGATAATGTCGCGACGTACGACTGAAGGCTCAAGCCAAAGCCTCCTGTGGAATACAGCAGCGGTTGTGCGGGAGTGGTACGAGGCGATGTGCGGCCCAGGTGAAGCTTGAGGGGCGATTTGTGACCAGTCGCAGCGTAGAGAAACGGTCCACCAGTCCAGGGATCTGTTTGAATTATGGTACTTAACGGGTCTCCATTCGGCAGGTCGAGCAGGCTGACCAGGCTGTCAGGAAACGTTCCATGAACAAGCCGATACTGTTGCAGCATGATTGTCAGGAGAGTCGCTCTCTCTGACGCGATGGTGTCAACATGCTGAATGAAAACATTGTTCGCGATGTGACCGGATTCGGCCACAAGTAAGTCGACGTTGAGATCGGCCAAATTGCTGGTAGCCATGAATCGCTGCAGTTGTTGAAAAAATCTCTGCGTCGGCGCGTCACCAGCGAAACAGACTCGGCCGTCGATCGTCATTGAACGGTATTTTGCCACCAGCAGTGCTTCAGAAAGCCACATGGTGTAGATCGCTCTCGCAGATTCGAAGGCCCGATGTTCGTGGATTTCGGTTTCCATGAGTGCCAATGCGTTCTGAGATTCAAAGCCGCGTTGATCGTCTGGCAGCTTCCTGAGTTTGTCGAAAAATGCCTTATCGGTAAAAATTGCTGTCGACCAAAACAGCGTGCGTCTTTGCAGCATCAGTTGCGGGTCCTGCAATTGCACAACATTTTTGCCATCGCGCTGCGTCATCACCAACGCGGACTTCAATTCCTCAAGAAGTGCATTCAGATCAACGCTCGAAAGATCCGCAGATCCCAGCAATAATCGCAGACGTCCCAGAGCGACTCGTTCGGCGTCGAGGCACACGAGCCAATTCGTCCAGGACGACGTCTGCATTGCCAGGGAACGGTTGACGTGGATGGCCCGCACGATTTGCTGCACCGCTCCCGCAATGTCGCCGTTGCCTTCTCGATGGCGTGCGTCCTCAAGCAGTGCCACGGATAATGCAACGGCCGGAGTGTTCGACCACGGAGCTGTCCACATCACCGGGATGGCTGGAAACCTGCTCTTTTCAGCAAGGACGGCATCGAACGGTTTCAGAAGTTCCCGGATGATGGCGGGCTCTGTCTCCAGAAACTGGAAATGACTTAATAACCGCGGTCGCTGGTCCTCCAATACGTTTTCACCGACATACCCGCTCTGCCCGATCATTGTATGTTGCAATGGGGATTTTTCGATCGCCGCCGCAAATTCGAGCCAGCACTTTGTCTCTGCTGTGCTATCGAGTCTGTCCCATTCGGACCACGGCGATTTTGCCAACGCCGACAGCTGAGCAATTTCAGGCGCACCTGCAGGGTTTTGCAGGTTGTAGACACCGTGTACCGCATTTCCAGGATCGAGTTCCATCAGTGACGCAAGCGCGAACAAAGGTTGACATCTCCAGGCAAGCAAGCCAAGCAATGGAAATCCGACACACGGCAGGACCAGCCATAACGTTTGCCGAATTCGCAGTCGCCAGGTGACGCTGCGATCAATCCACTGCCGAGCCGTTGTGGCTGTGGCCAGCAAAAAGCAAAACGGAATCGGGACGAGCGCGATCCAGACTGGCCAATCCTTCATTATTACGTTGAGGAACAGATACGCAGCCGCGATTGTGACGACAAACGAAGCGGCGAACGCGATGATCTGTCGCTGAATCCAGCACGCCGTGAGTTGTCCAAGACTAAACAGCCCGAGCACTGCCGCGAGACACACGCCGGTCTGCAGCCAATGGTCTGCGGGCGTTGATGGGGTATCGTGTCGGCCAAACGATCTGCCAAATTCCGGGACTCGGAGCGAGTCGATGATGTTCAGGATACGGGTTCCGAAGCTCTGCGATGATTCGATCACGCCTCTCGCGGATGGAACGACAGCATCCAGTGCGATCACGGCAAATCCCACGAGGAACAGCACCAGCAACCAGCTGAACATTTTGGACATCCAGATCTGCAACGGATGGATGCCCATGTTCGCCAGCAGCAGGACGCATCCCGATCGCTGGTCCTCCCGCATTGTGCGCTGTCCGCATTCGTGAATGAAGACGAACAAAAACAGGAATGGCCACGGATATCCGCTTGTGCTGTTATATCGTCCCGCACAGATCAGCGTACCGAACGTCAGCCATGTCGCAGCAAACGGAACAGCCGAACGGCATTCCCGCCACGTCAGTATGCGCATGCCTCGTCGCAGCGTCAGAGGCTGCGCGACGATTCGTCTCAGCCAGCCGTGCCAGAACCAGGCGAATGAGGGAATCCGACGCGCTGAGAAATTGCCGGCCGTCTCCGACATGTTCCAGCGTCGCGGCAACCGTCCCAAATGCCACGGCCGCGACAGAAAAACCGTGGAGATCACCATCAGGACTGCTGCCACACCCGCGATCCACGGCGCGATGATTCCCAGTTGGTACTGATGCACGTCCGATGTGATCGAAAACGCGGTGATCATGATCCCGAGCACGACAACCACCGTGGCTCCGACCGCCGAAAAAATGCTTCGCGCATTCAGCGACGCGAACATCCCGGACGCAAATACCATCGCAAGAAATGCCGGAACATAGAGCCCCTCGCCATCCTGCCACGAAATAGCTTTTATGTCGGACAGTCCTGCCAACCGAATCTGTAATCCAAACGGCTGAAAACCGGAATCCCGGAGGATCAAGACAACGACACGCAGTATGAATTCAAGAGCGGCACTCAGGACCAGCATCGCCAGGCACAGGGTCATGCATCCCACAACAATCGTGGTCACTTTCGCCGACATGAGCGACAATGTACGACATGGCAACATGCGCAGCAGATTTGCCGTCTTGTCGTCCTCTTCTCCTGCAAACGCAATGGTCGCAGCGGCAACCAGGAAACAGACTGGTATCATCACAATCACGGGCGCGGCATCGAGCACGGACTGTTCATTGAAAATGAAGATAAGATGCAGTCCCAGCCAGCCCAGCAGCAGCACAATCCACAGCATCCGCTGAGCCCGGTACTCTTTCCACATCAGACGAGTGAAGGTGGCGTTCATGGCAATGGTCTCGAGGAGTTGGCAGTTGGCAGGGTTCAGATAAGAATGCTGGCGTCGTTTGGTGTGGGATTGGCGGCAGCGGATTGCTGATTCCGATTTTGCCGCAAGAGCGTGAGCAGTATCTCTTCCAGTGACGGCTTGCGGACAATGGCCTGCGGCAGTTCCTGTGATCTGCAGAGATCGGCCAGGCGGCCTGCGTCCAACTGACGCACCAGCCAGATGTGTTCATGCCCCCAGGCGACATGGGCGACGACAGTTCCCGGCATCGCAGGGGGCGTGGCATTGGCCGACGGTAAGCTCAACGCAACCTCCGTCACCGACTGCTTCAGTTCGTCCAGTCGTTCGTGTGCGACAACTTTGCCATTCATCAGCACGATCACGTCGTCAGCCACTCGGTCCACTTCTCCAACCTGATGACTGGAAAGCAGCACCGATCGGCCTTCTGCGGCAACATCGATCATGCTTTCCAGAAACTCCCGCCGCACTAATGGGTCAAGCCCCGATGTCGGTTCGTCCATGATCAGCAGCTGCGGTCGATGGGCCATGGCAATTGACAATGCCACTTTGGCACGAGTCCCTTTCGACAACCCCTTGATCTTCTGCGATCGATCGAGATCAAAACGCTGCGCAAGTTTGTCGTATTCCGCCTGGTAGCCCGTCGGGTAGAACCCGGCTGCGAACCAGCCGATTTCCTCGACCGTCATCCACTCATACAACGGCGGAGTATCTGACACGTAGCCGACCCGCGAACGAATCTCCAGAGCGTGCGTTTTGGGATTCATGTCCAGCACTTTGATGTCACCCTTTTCCGGTTGCTCGAATCCCAGCAGCAACCGAATCGCCGTACTCTTGCCCGCACCGTTCGCTCCCAGCACGGCACACACTGTCCCCGGCTGAATCTGCAACGAAACATCATCCAGAGCTTTGACACTGCCGAAGCGTTTTGAAACGCCGGTTAAGCGAATGACAGGATTCATGGACAGCCTTTCTGAGAGTTATTGATATTCATATCGTCCGACTGAAGTGAACCCCATTCGCTGTGGACAAGGGAATGAATCTCATCGGAAGACACCCCATTCTGCATCGCTTCGCGCAGGATATATCGCAGTCGCTCGCGGACCATTTCCAGGCGACTGCGGCGACATTTCTCCGGCGCTTCCGCTGCAATCGCCAGCCCGGTGCCACGGATAGAAATAAGCACACCTTCGGCCTGCAGGTCGCGGTAGGCTCGAGCCACGGTGTTAACGTTGACAGCCGTCCTCGTCGCCATTTCGCGAACCGACGGCACGTGTTCACCCACCAGCAATGAGCCATTCGCCACAGCAAACTTCACTTGCCGGCAAATCTGCTCGTATATCGGGATGCCGTTGTTTGTTTCAATCTGACAAATCATGCCCACCTCACTCTACTGTAATATCATACTAGTACAGTAGTGATGTAGCAGCCGTCTGTCAATGATTATTTTGATTTTTCTGAGACCGCCTGCGGTAGCTCGTTTTTGTACCGGCAAGCTGACGCATGCCGCTCGCCAATTCTCTCACTCATAACCGCGCGGAGTAGGATTGTTTTCCGTCGGGCATGCCCCGCCGGGAACACAACTGAAAAGCTACGGCAGGTCTGTTGAACCCATCAAATAGCGATCGACTTCGCGGGCGGCACCGCGGCCTTCGTTGATGGCCCAGACGACGAGGCTTTGACCACGACGACAATCGCCGGCGACGAAGACTTT
>JAYUVA010000419.1:0-3158 GCA_043754375.1 Candidatus Kuenenia sp.
CAGTGCATGACGGGCGACAAGGGAGCGGATGACGGCTTCCGCACCGCGACGACGGTCGTGCGAGTTTGTGCCGTTGAGGATTTCGTCCAGCAGAAACAGTACGATCCGTGGCTGTTCGGTCAGATCGACGACAGTCTTCAGGCGACGCACGACGGTGAAGAACAATGAGCGTCCTTCCTGCAGCGAATCGCTCACCCGCATCGCAGTAGCAACCTGAAACGGATATGTGCGGAAACTCTGCGCACGCACGACGGACCCGCACAAGGTCAGGACCACACTCGCGCCCAGGCTGCGCAGAAATGTGCTCTTGCCGGACATGTTGGAACCGCTGATCAGCAACAACGGTTTTTCGGCAGTCAGCGACACGCTGTTTCGCACGCAGGAGGATTCTTTCAGCAGTGGATGTCCCAGTTGGTCGGCAATCAATTCCGGCTGCGTGTCTGAGATCACCGGAAGACAATCATTCGGATGATCAAACGAGTAACCCGCCACGGAGAGCGACGCTTCGAGGCATGCTGTGGTTTCCAGCCAGTCGGCCACATCGCGTCCATGCTTCAGACGCCAGCGTTCCAGCAGAAACGTCAGCAGCACAAACAGACCACAGGCCCATGCAATCGGTGCGAAGAACTGATTGCGAGTGGCGTTGTTGAGCCATTGTGTGAGCCGACCGAGTCGTCGAATGGCCTGCGACGCAGTTTCGGATTCTGAGTGAAATCGATTCTGCAGATCCCGGATTGCCGGCTCTTCAACGGAATGGCGTTCAAACACACCAATGACCGCTCCAAACTGACGCAGAGCCGAATCGACATTGTCCATTCGCTGAGCGACCGCACGAATCTGCCGTCGCGTCAGCGCGATCGCCGGTGCCTGCAGCAGAATCACCGTCAAAAGCATTTTCAACGGCAGCATGTCCGTCAGGACCAGGGCAATCACCGGAATCGCGATCAGGCCTATCAGCAGAGACCAGGCAACAATCCACCACGGCATGGGTTGACCGGATTCATGGACCCATTCCATCAGCAATCGCTCTGCGTTGGTCCACTGCGGTGAGTCCGGAATGCAGGCGAGCGATTCCCGGAGTACCAGTTCGTTCTTCAATCCCTGAGCGCGAGCCTGACGCAATCGGATGGTGTCGCCATCGCAAATGTTCTGCAGCCATTCAGCCAGCTTTCTGCGACCGGGCTGGGTGCGGCATTCGTTGAGCAACTGAAACAACGAACCAGGCCCAAAGACATCCAGATCCTGTGTCCATGGATGCAGATCACTCGTGAATTCGGCACCATTGGAAATGTCAGCTCCGAATTCGCGATCCAGTCGTCGCAACCGGCTTGCATGAAATGCGCTCACCGCCCTGGCATGCTGAAGCTTTTTGAGGCACACCTGATGAAACGGCAATAGCCCGCAGAACTGCACTGCCGGAATCATGATCCACCACCATGAAACGAATTCCGGTTCACCCAGACACAGGATGGCCAGTCCGACAGCCAGAACAAAGATGGCGACCCGCAGACGTACGTAGAGCTGATCACGCCGTGTCAGCTTTTTCTCGCGCACAGCAATCTCGTTAAGTCGCGTCTGATAGGCCGCACGGGGATCCGAAACGGTTCGATCAGATGGGGAAGCTGGCGAATAGAGATACGGTGCCGACATGTTGTGTTCTGTTGCAGGTCGATGCTGGAGCTAGTGCCGTTCGGCAATTTTGAAAAGATGTTCATCACTGCGAACGTACAGCGCCCCGTTGGCCGCGCCAGGACTGCACAGAATTTTCTCCGCCAGATCCAGTTCCGACACAATGATGCCTTTGTCTTTTTCCGGCTTCACGACAAACGCATTTCCGTCTTCGTTGAACAGATAAAGATACCCATTGGCAGCAATCGGCGTGCTGCTGAAAGAGCCGCGAAGCCGCAGTTGCCACAGACGTTCACCCGTCTTTGTGTCGCCTGCCGAAAGAACTCCGGCGCTGTTCAGAGCGAATGCCCAGCCGTCCACAACTACGGGACTTGACGTTCCGGGGCTGATGCTCGATGAATTCCAGAGCTGTTCAAAGGTATTGTCTTTGGCCGGACGAATGGCCGTCAGACCATTCGACGGAATCACGATGGAACCAGAATCGACAGTTGCCGAAGGAATCGTGGAAGCTCCCTGATCGAAATTCCAGACGATCGTACCGGATACCGGATCGACGGCCGCCAGTCCTTTTGATGACTGCAACAGCACCAATGCCGACTGCTGATCAGTCGCAGGCAAAATAGAAGGCGATGTCCAGTTGGCCGCGCGAGGCCGATCAATCTGCCAGATTGTGACGCCTGATTCGACGTCAACGCCGCAGGCAAACGATTCTGCATCGCTTTCGACCTGCACTACGACCGTCTTACCAATCACGACGGGAGATGACGACATGCCCAGGCTGTTACTGGCATTCGGGAACTCACTGCCGAAGCCGCGAAACCACTGCAGATTCCCGGCAAGGTCCAGACAGATCAGATCGTTGCTGGAAAAGAACGCAAAGACGCGCTGACCATCGCTGGCCATGGTGGGCGTGGCATTGCACATTTTATCATGAGTCAGCGTGCGGCCTGTGGCGATGAACTCCCGCTCCCACTGCTGTTTGCCAGTCGCTGCGTCAATGCTGATCACATGCAGCCGATCCTGCGTATATCCTGAGCTGGCTGAGACAAAGACCTGTTCCCCCACGACGATCGGCCCTGACAGCCCTCGTCCGGGAAGTCTGGTCTTCCATGCGATTGTATCACCACTCAGCTCCGTCGGCAGAGTTTCCCCTGTCGCCACAGAATTTGCAGCGTTACCGCGAAACTGTCGCCAGTCCGCAGCCATCGACGTCGGGAGTGTGGCTGCAACCAGAATCAGAACGATGTTGATCCACTTCATTGTCGAACTCCTGATCCAATTTCGCTTCGCGCGGTGCCGGGCGATGGCAGCAATGCAGAACCGGTGCTGTTACAGATTCGAATTTGAAACTGATAACGCTGAGCCCAGTCCTGCGTTTGTTCATTCTGACAGATCTTGAACAGCAGCGTGTTGCTGCCTGCTTTCAGAGTCACGGGGACTCGATACTGATCCAGTTGCGAACTGCGATGGTACTCTTCACGCTCAAAGACCAACTGACCGTTGACCCACAGCTTCCATGAATTGGGCGT
>JAYUVA010000420.1:0-8519 GCA_043754375.1 Candidatus Kuenenia sp.
TGAGTTGTTAGTGTGAGAACCAACATTCTCGGGCAAGACGCCTCTTTTTACATAGACCTTTTCTCTTCCTTCTCACTGCGAATTACGCAGATCGCACCCCTCAGGTGGCAAACATTCATCTGGTTTCGGAGGATAAGGATCTGCCTATTCACGTCGTGCAATGCCAATTGTCGTGTTTTGAGATAGGCATTTTTAGAACAACATTGTCGGTCCCCACGACGCATCCTGTGTCTCCCATTCTCGATATTTCACTTAGTGGGCGCGTCGTTGAGTAGGGTTCGACATAGATTTACTGGTGATTTTCGTTCATTTTGCATTGACTGCCATGTGATTCGAGTTGTCTCAAGGGTCGCGGAATAGACTTTTGTTTGGCTCGAAGTCTGCAATGCACGAGACGTTGTGCAGTTTCGATAGTGTTTGAACGCATCTCGTTATTTGTATGTTCGCCGCCGTTCAATAAGTACTCGAATCCATGTGTGCGATTCTCAAAATACTCTTGCCGGACCTGTTTCTGAACGCGGCGTTCGCGAGTGCCGGCGCGCAACATGGGCTTTATAATGACGCGGCATAGCATTCGTTGTCCAGCATGTGGTGAAGAGATGCCGGCCACGTTGGTGACGTGCCGTTACTGTCGGGCTCCGCTGCGAACTGTGGCTGAGAGCCCTGCGATCAGTTTGATGCCACCACCCCAGAATGTTGGTGCAGCATCCGCGCCGTCGTTGCCGCCGGAGGCTTAAAGAATTGAGCCTCACAAGCCGCAGCGTGCTGCTGAAGCAATGCCAAAAGAGAAGCGCACGAAAGCGACAGCACTGGTGCGGCAGCGGAACACCTCGGCCAGGCCGCTGGAAGCCAAAGCGACGCCGGACGTCACGAAGGAACTCCTACTTACGAACTGCAGCCCGCCGCCGGATTTCGAATGGCGTGCAAGAGTCTTAGCGTGCGTTGCCGTGCTGTTGTTGCTGGCTCCATTGGCGGTGTCTGGGCCGGTTCCGGGGGATCCTTCTCCGCTTTCGTTCACATGGCCGATGATTCATTCGGGCGACGAGCCGCATAATCTGGTGTTGATCAATAGTGTCCTGAATGACGGCGATTTCGACCTCAAAAACAACTATGCGAATTCGCATTCTGGTGGCAGCCAGGCGGGGCGAAAATTTGGTGGCTGGGTGTTGGATCATCATGTTGCGTGGTATCTGCAGGATCGGTACGTGCGATGGTGGGAGATTTACGAAACGGACGCGAAACTCTGGAAACGCGACGCTAGCGAACTTCCTGTTCCAACTCGCAAGCCGAATTTCGAAAAGTCGGATTTAGGTGAAGCGGAGTATTCACGACATTCACCAGGGTTCGCGGTTGTCACGTCGCCGTTTTTAGTTTTCTTTCGCGGGACGAAGTTGCTGGAACCTGCGGCCTTGCTGGCGACGACGTTGATGACCATTGCAGGATTTTTTGCGTTTTGCAGTCTCGTGCGTCCGTATGTCGCGAATCCATTTCAAGCTTTCTTGTTCGGTGCGGTCGCGTATCTGGGTTCTCCGCTGTGGCATTACGGACGAACGCTCTATGTGGAAGCGTTTGCGGCGGGTTTGCTGATCTGTGCTTATGCGGCAATCTTACGCGGTTTTCGCTATTTGACGGCAGGGTTGTGCATCGGGGCCGCGATCTTGGTTCGAGGTGAATTCTTTCTGATCGCTCTTCCTTTGCTGATTGAACCGTTGTGGCGGCGGGATCGGGTGTGTTCTTTGTGTGTCTGGATTCCGGCGGCGGCTGCGATTGGTCTGAAATTGCTGTGGAATCAGCGAATGCGGCATGGCTGGACGCACAACGCGGAACTTTGGGAGTGGGGTTATCCGCTGGAAGGCATTTTCGGTTTGCTTCTGTCGTGGCAACATGGGATTCTGTTGTTTGCCCCGGTGCTGATCCTGTCCGTTTTCTGCGTGCGACGATGGTTTCGGGAACATCAGCGGGACGCGATTTTGATATCTGCTGCAGTCGTCAGTTATTGGCTGCTGATGGGATCCAGTTTACAATGGTGGGGTGGAACGTGTTATTCTGCCAGACTGATGATTCCGGTGTTGCCGTTGATGCTGGTACCAATGGCTTTGATCGGAAGCAGCCGCTTGTGGAATTCTGATGCACGGGTGTTTGCTGCGATCGTGTTGCTGATGGTGATTTCGGTGGAGTTTGGTGCGATTGCTGCGTTTGCTTGTGAACATATCCATGAGAAACATCCCGTGCAGTTGATGTTGTAAAGAGAGCGGACGACATGAATTGACGTCGTTCGTCTGACGACAGGCGTCGGCTGTCAACCATAGATGCCCGTCACTCCGTGGCGGGGACTCTCGCGTCGGAGACACGAGCAACATTGATGTCTAACCAGTTTAGGAGCCGACCTTGAATTAACGACAACCGTGCCGCCAGAATCACAGAACTGGCGAGCGACATGGTTTTACCGTGATTGAATTGTTGATCGCGATCAGCGTGATTACGGTTTTGATTGCCGTGACTCTACCCGCAGTGCAGCAGGTTCGCGAGTCATCACGCCGCATGACGTGTCAAAACAATATCCGCCAGATTGCGCTCGCCTGTGATAATTTCGAAACCTCGCACAAACATTATCCGGCGAGCCGATTGTTCGATCCGTATGGGATTGGACCGGATTCGACCGCGTGGAGTTTTCTGTCTCAGCTGCTTCCTTACGTTGATCAGACCACATTGCATGACAAAGGCGGAGTTCCCGATAAAACGTTTCGGGAGAGTGGAATCGCCGATGCGACCGTGCCGATTTTTCTCTGTCCCAGTGATCCGCACAGCCACAACGGACCTCGTTACGACGCCGGGAACATGGTGCAGTTTCTGTTTCCCGTGGGCCAGACGAACTACAAAGGTGTCAGCGGGGCGAATTGGGGGGCCGATGAGACTCAGGGGTGGACGCCAACGGATTCCGGCACTCGCTGGCCAAACGTCAGTGTGGACGGATCATACGATGGTCTGAACCATGGTGACGGTATGCTTGCGCGAGCTGACTGGAAAACACCTCGAAAACGCAACGACGTTAAAGATGGATTGAGCAACACGTTTCTGCTGGGTGAGGCACTTCCGAAATACGACGCTTATTGCTCGTGGCCGTATGCAAACAACGTCCACAGCACATGTGCGATTCCTGCCAACACAAAGAATCCAGCCACTCCACCGGATGACTGGCCGAATACGCAGTCATTCCGCAGCGAACACGTTGGTGGACTGACGTTTTCGTTTGCCGATGGCTCAGCTCGATGTATCAGCGATTCCATTGACATGAAAGTCTACCGAGCTTTGGCGACGATTGCCGGTAAGGAAGTGGTCGGGGACAATTTCTGATGATTTCGGGAATTGCGGGGGCCAATGAGACCAAGAATCCCGCCGCGTTACAGGGCACGACAGCTCATCGCCGATCGTATCTCCCGTTTGTCATGGGCTTCATCGCAGTCCTGCCATATTCGTCTCTCCTGCTTTCCGGCAACCTGGTACTGAAAGACGGCCTGTATTCAGACTACGGCAGCTTTCAATTGCCGGTCAGAGAATTCGTTTCGCACGAATTCGCCGAAGGTCGATTCCCACATTGGATTCCCTGGCTTGGCTGCGGCATTCCACTTCATGCCACACAACAAGTCGGTATCTGTTACCCGCTGTTGACGCCACTGTTCAAGTCGGTATCTGTTACCCGCTGTTGACGCCACTGTTGTGGCTCTTCAAGGCCAACATCGCGATCAAAATGTCGCTCTTCCTGCACGTTGTGCTTTGCTACTGGGGACAGTATCGACTTGGAAGGCAACTGAAGCTGAGCGTTGCCGGAGCTTCCATCGCCGCGTTAATTTGCACTCAAAGCGGTTTCCTGTGTACGCATCTTGCTGTCGGACATATTGCCCATGTGCTTGCGTTTGCTCTTATTCCGTGGTTGTGGGGCAGCGTGATCGAGATTTGCGCGCAGCCTTCGCTGCGAGGCGTCTGTCGGTTTTCGGCACTTGTCGCAGGATTGCTGCTGATCGGCAATCCGCAGCTTCCGTACTACGCTCTGCTGTTTGGCGGCATCTGGGCAGCAGCTTCATTGGCGGTTGGAGCAGCGGCGTCTCGGCGACTGGCGGTTGTCTCAGCCTTC
This sequence comes from Candidatus Kuenenia sp., assembly GCA_043754375.1. Lineage (GTDB taxonomy): Bacteria > Planctomycetota > Planctomycetia > Planctomycetales > Planctomycetaceae > SXXK01. The sequence goes on from JAYUVA010000420.1 coordinate 4,133, forward strand.
GCCGCCGGCCTGTCGATCGGGATCGCAATCGCTGCCATTCAGATATTGCCAACGTGGGAGCTGTTCCAGGAAAACGGAGGGCAGAGTGTGCGCGGAACTGCCGAATATGCGTCAACCTATGCACTCAATGGGCTCGACCTGTATCGACTTCTGGTTCCTTCACTGTTTGGGAATCCAATGGTCGATATCCCCGAGTACATGGCTCCGGACTTTTACCATGAAAAAGTCTGTTATCTGGGCATCATCACCTGGTGTCTGGCGATCAGGGCATTGTTCAGTGGTTTTTCCAGCCATTGGCCATGGGGGATCGCAGGCCTGATTGGTTTGGGGCTTGTTGTGGCGCTCGGAGATTCGACGCCGTTGTTTTCCTGGCTGTGTGCGAGCGTGCCGGGTCTTACGCTGTTTCGATGTCCAGGTCGCTGCCTGTCGATGGTTTCGATACTCATGGCACTCCTTGCTGGCCGTGGGATTGATTCATTGACGCAACAAACTTCGGCGATCAGTCGACGGGCGGAAGCTGGGCTTGCGGCGGTTTTCGCGTTCCTGGCTGTCGCCATCGGCTTTGTCGCCGATAAGGCCATTGTAGAAATTGACTCGGCACGCTGGATCGAGTTTGCCTATGCGAATCTGCGATGGGAGTTTGCAGCATCAGCGTTTGCCACCATGGCTGCGATCACTACCTGCGCCTTTATGACTCGATTCTCGGTGAGATCGAGTCCGCTGATTGTGGCGATGGTCGTCGTGATGGATTCTGGATACTTCAACCTGCGGTGCGTTCAATTTGAAGGCGACTCCAGCATGAAACTGACAGAAGCGAGTGTCACATCAATCGGCACTCAACGGTTTATCGATGGGGATACTGGACTTGAAAGCCGCGAAGTGCGGTACAGCCGATGTGTTGCTGCGGCTGTCAGATCCAGGATTCGCATGATCGGTACAAATGAGGGTGGAGTGCTGCCTCATGGCTGCGAGGTAGTTTTTGACGCTTTGGAAACAAATCCCGGTGTGACACTCAGAATGGCTGCGTGCCAGTCTGTCGTGAAAAAGAATACACCGCTGCAGAAGAGCCTGAATGACACACTTCCGCGAATCTGGTTTTGCCCGGATTCGCTCCAGCATTATTTGGACAAGCCCATTAAATCACTGACAAAGACAATCGTAGATGACATGTTCACGGTCGCAAATGAAACTCATATTGAAGTTGTACTGGATGAATCACAGAAAATCGTCGTACACGTTGCACCAGAGACGAGCGGAACACTGGTGATTGCTGACACCTGGTATCCCGGCTGGAAATGTCGGGTTAACAAAAAGGATTCTGAAATCCGGCAAGCATTCCATTGCTTTCGCGGAGTACCCATCGACGCTGGGACGCATTCAGTCGAATTGCGTTATGAACCAGAAAGCTTTTTCAAAGGGCTTGGAATTTCGGTGTCTGGAATCGGAGTTTTGTTCTCAATATCGTTTTTGCGATATTGCAGGGGTCGGTTTTGCGATTCAGATCTTCGAACTGCCTGCAGGCAGAATTCCTGTGTAGGATGGACATTCATGTCCGCCGGATTGCCAGAAACTGCCGTCGAAGCGAAGGCTGCTGTCACTCATGAATCCTGTGCCTGCGGAACGCTTTCTGGCGAGGACTCGGACATGAATGTCCAAGGTACAGGAATCGCAGCGTTAATGCCCACAATTGGCGAGCGTGCGAGTCGCGACTTGCGGGGCGATCTGGTACGTCTGAGCGGTCGTCAGATGAAATACTCCGGACCAACTTTCGAAGGTTCTGAGCGTTTCAGATGGGGAGTTCTGAATGTCCGTCGGACTGAGTTACTGGACGTTCATCCGCTTTGGGAAGACATGAATCGGTCTTTCAGCCATAGGCGACGTTTCGGAAGTTGTATTGTCGAAAACGGGCTGTTCAAAGACATGTTGAGTCTGGTACGCAATCGGACGAACAGCACTTACGGGATAAGTGTTGTCGGGACTTCTCTGACTCGGATTCCCTTGCATTGGGGATTGCTGTTGTGGAGCTACCTGAGGCGGGTACATCGGTGAGGGGTGACCCGGCATCTGAGGATTCCGCATTATTGGCTGATTGTCAGCATGCAGATTGCCTTCGAGGTAGCTGCCGCGATAACGGTTCCAGAACTGTTGTGAATATGGCATCCCGTGAGTATGGCCCCAGGTTTGTGCCAACTGAGTCTGAGCGAACACGTGCCGATAGTTGTACGGACGGAAGCTGGAAAAGCCGCCATAAGCGGGCACGCGCTGAAAGTGGCCATGCAGCCACGGATCCTGCTGATCGTATGGGTACAACTGCACACCGTCTCCGGCTGCAATCGTATTCCCGTACTCGATGCCTGGAGAGCCGACTTGCGCCTGAGCGGAAGTCGTGATGACTGCGGCGACAAGAAATGCAAACAAAGATGTCTGACGCATAGACTCCCTCCAGGGCATCAGACTGAATTTCAGTCTGATGTCGTTTCGACTCCGCGAAACAGCAGAACTGTAGAATTGATCCATGTCTGTGATCGGTTCGACAGAAAGACCGCCCCATGATGAAATCTGGAGATACGACAGCTTCGGTCAACTCAACGCCTCATGCACATTTCGAACGGACCGACCGTCATATTTTATCTTTCAGCGCTTCAGCAGGTAAATCTTCTGGTCGCCGGCGGCTTTTGCGTGTAGATCCTACGTGACCGTGGTTCGCGCTGTCATGTACCACGCATGTTTCACTCTGGCGACAGCATCGATATTCACGATAAAAGGAAGATTTGAATGTTACGTCTGACAACAGGCTTTTCGGCTCTGGCTGCTTTCGTGTGTCTTTCCGATCCTGGACTTACGCAGGCTGGGTTGCACGGTTGCGGTTGTTCGCGTGCCCCGGTGAATCATGCACCCATGATGTGTGCGACACCTGAAATGGATGCGTGTTGTGAATGTGCTGCCGCCGTGCCAACCTGCTGCGGATCCGGGGGCGTCGGCGGGGGAATGGTCCAGTTCGGCAGTTTGTACGGATCAGCGGGTTTTTATGGCGGTGGCTATGCTGGCGGGTACGGTCATGGCTACGGTGGAGGGTATCACGGAAGTCCGGATCCCCGCAGTTTTGAGAGCGGTTTTGAGAACCTGCCGAACATGGACGGCGGAGGCGTACACCATCGCCTGCCGTTTCACAGCTATCGCCGTCCGTGGGCTCATCCGGGCATCGCTGACCACAACATCAACATTATTTGGTAGCCGGTACAGCACTGAGAAATCGTAACCGTTCACGCCTCAGAACGAAACCTGCGCAAGCAACCACAGATAAACACAAATTCACACAGATAGAAAACAACAATCAATCTGTGTTCATCCGTGTCCATCTGTGGTTTGAACTGTCATTCTCGAAATGTCGTGAACGGTTTCGAGAAATCTGCATGTGTTAAGATAGAGAAGCGGCAGCACTGCGATCAGGCTGCTGCTTTTCATTTGTCTGACTGCGCAGATCGTGCTGATCGGTCAAGTTTACGTAACCGGCCGAACCCACAAGGTGGAATGGAATCTGGCGGATTGGGATACATCAAAGCACAACAGAACGAGCGGCCGAGTCGATAGAATCGCAGCAGCCAGGTCTTTGCAGCCGCCGAGGAGCGGTCGTCGTGCCTTTCTCCGTAAGGATTACGGGAGCGAGGTGAACGAGACGAGAGACGGGTGGAGAAGAATCCTGTCCAGATTCTTCGATAATGATGTGACACGGAAGGAGCACGTCGAATGTCAGCCGATCACGCCGGACCGGGTTTGTGTTTGAGAACCTGGTGTCGCCATTTTCGGGCGAAGACGCTTCGGCAGATGTTGTCAGGCGCTATTGCCCTGTCGGCTCTGGCTCACGGAACTTTGTCCGCTCAGCAGTCGCCAGAATCCTCCTCCGGATTCAGCATACCAATCCGCCCCGTCCAGATGCAGAGACTGCAACTGGATGCGCCGTCGATGACCGACCCGGCGATTTCAGGTCAGGTGGATGCCATCCACAGCCCGAATGTGGATCGCCTGCTGAAACCACAATACAACCTCGAGCTGGAAAAACGTCACAGCCAGCTGGTGATGACGAATCGAAATATCCGCCGCATCGCAGTGACCGATTCGACTATTGCCAATTATGTCCAGTACTCCCCGACCGAAGTCAGCGTTGTGGGAATGGAACTTGGCAAGACGGATATGACATTCTGGTTTGAAGACGAAGAGATGCCTTCAATCTACGAAGTGGCCGTCGTCAACGACGCCAGCCTTGAAGAACAGAGAACACTGGACTTCGGACGGCTGGAACGTCGCTTGAAAACGCTCTTCCCGAATTCCCAGGTCGCCATCATTCCCGTCGGAACACAGGTCCTGGTCCGTGGTCAGGCGTACGATG
>JAYUVA010000421.1:0-3744 GCA_043754375.1 Candidatus Kuenenia sp.
GTACGGGACAGAAACGAACCAGTCTGCGTTTCGGCTTTCGATGAACGTGAATCCGTCTACGCTGGGACTCGTCATTCAGGATCTCGTGGAATCACTCGATGGCCACGGCATCCACAAGCTGTTGATTCTGAACAGTCACGGTGGCAACGAGTTCAAGCCTTTGCTGCGGGAACTGCATGGCACGACCAACGTTCAACTCTTCCTGTGTGACTGGTTTCGCGGCCTGACGGCGGATGTCAGGAAATCGATCTTCAAGGAATCTGATGATCACGCGGGCGAAGTGGAAACATCGCTGGCTCTGGCGTATTTTGGACATCTGGTCAACCGGAACGCGGACGGTACGTTGATCGCTGACAACGGCGAGACGGCCTCCACGCGATTCGACGCCGTCAATCAGGGCTGGGTTTCAATCACGCGTCCGTGGCATCTACTCACGACGAACACGGGTGCCGGGAATCCTCATGCTGCCACCGCAGAAAAAGGCGAGAAATTGATGCAGACAATGGTCGAACGTCTTTCCGGGTTTCTCATGGATCTTGCCAAAATGGAGCTCGATGAGCAATTCCCGTTTTGATGGCAACCACGTCGCTTGTCTGCCATTCCGGGACGTGTTATACCGCACGCGGCTGATATTCTTGCACATGCACAATCAGGAGTCACTGCGTGGCTGAGATCGATGTCTATAAGGAGTGGCTGGGAATTCCGGAAGGGACACGCCCGCCGGATCACTACACTCTGCTGCGTCTGCTGCAGTTTGAGGACGATATCGAGAAAATCCGCACGAACTATCGCAAACTCAACGGCCACGTGCGTAAGTATTCGACAGGACAGTACCTGCTCCGATCGCAGGAACTGCTCAACGAAATGGCCAAGGCCATGCTGTGCCTCACGGACCCTGACGGCAAGCGCGAGTACGATCAGAGTCTCGGACGTGAACCATCAGCGATGAACGATGATGAACCGCAGACTGTCATGGAGTACCTGGTTGCAAAAAATCTCATCAAACGCTCGCAGGTATCGGAAATCGAACACTTTGCCGAAGCCCGCGGATTGAATCATCGCGATGCCGTGATTCAAATGAAACTGGTGGAGCCCGTCGAAGCCACCCGCGCGCTGGCGGTTGAGTTGCGTCTGCCGTTCGTAGATCTGGAAGACATGCTGCCCGAAGACAGTGTGCTCGACATGATCCCGCGGCGCGTCGTGAAGAAGCACTCCTGCCTGCCGCTGTTTGAAGATCGCGGTCGGTTGCTGGTCGCCTGCATTGATGAGCCGAGCCCGGCATTGGAAGATGAAATCCGCATGCGCTGCGGTCACCCGATGAGAGCAGTCCTCGCTGTGCCGCGGGCTGTCAATCAGGCCATCGCCAAATACTACGCTCCCGGTATGCGTGACGAAGCAACGACGGCTGAGGAGCCAGAAGAGAAGACGACAACAAAGGGTAGCAAGCCGGTAAAGACAAAAACAGAAAAATCAAAGACCGGGAAAACAAAGCCGCAGGCGAAGAGTGAGTCTGCTCCGCTGTCGGCCGATGAGCGCAAGCAGCGGATGCAGCTGAGCTTGATCGGCATTTGTTGGTCGGTCATCGGCACGGTTGCCGTGTTCTATTTCACAAATTCACAGTTAGGGATGGTCTCGCAGTTTGCGGTCGCAGCAGTCACGGGGGCAATTGTGGCGGGAATTCTGAAAGCCACATACTGGAAGTAGGCGGCAAGTCGATTGAGAAATGGCAGTTGGCACCTCACGCGGCCACGAATGACACATTTTCGAGATTCTGGAAAGCGACAGATCCTGGGGGGCAGGCTGTCCGTTACATATTTCCGTGCGATTCATTCGGTTGTCCCCATTCGGTTGTCTCCCTGCGTCGCATGAAATGGGGACAACCGAATGGGGACAACCGAATGCACAAAATAGCCGGAAACACTTCCGTACAAAAACCGGGTGCTCTACTGCACGTGGTTGGCATTGGCTCGTTTAACCTCGTGCGCAGCGGGCCGCGATTGTTCTATTTGAAATTTCGTATTTGAGATTTGAGATTTGAAATACGAAGCGCGGGGCGTTGCCCACACGGTTAAACGAATGTGCCATCCTCAACCCCGTGCGGTATAGCGCACTCCGGTCCGTTTGTCCGACACAGTGAAATCGGGAGGGCGATCTGAAACTTTCTCAAACACCTCAACAAAGTCTTAACCTGTGACAGCACCGAATCCGAATGAGTTGGCTCTGCGCGTCAACGAGCTGCGTCAACGAGCCCTCCGTGCTGTCGAACAGGTCGTCGTCGGACTTAACGAAGTCACTGACCAAATGCTGATGGCGCTCGTCGCGGGCGGTCATGTGCTGCTCGAAGGAGTGCCGGGGACAGCCAAAACGACGCTCTGTCGGACCTTTTCGACCGTGCTTGGCATTCACTTCGAACGCGTCCAGTTCACGCCTGATCTCTTGCCGTCGGACGTCACCGGAACGCAGGTCCTGGACCGTCAGACGAGTGACTTCGTATTGAGGAAAGGTCCGGTCTTCTGTCAGCTTCTGCTGGCCGACGAACTCAATCGCGCACCGGCGCGAACGCAGTCTTCGCTGCTGGAAGCCATGCAGGAACGGCAGGTGACGATTGAAGGCAAGACGTTGCCGTTGCCGCAGCCGTTTATGGTGCTTGCGACGCAGAATCCCATCGAACAGGAAGGCGTTTACCGACTGCCGGAAGCGCAACTGGACCGGTTTCTGTTTCGCATTCATGTGGGCTATCCCGAACGCGATCAAGAAGTCGAAATGCTCGAACTTCACAGTCGTCAGGCTGTGAAACCTACGGCCGTTACGACGGCGGACGAGATCCTGTCGATTCAGCAACAACTGGATTCTGTATATGGATCGCGGGAATTGCAGGAATACATCATTGATCTGGTCCGACAGAGTCGCCAGCATCCGGACCTGGCGCTGGGAGCCAGTCCACGCGCCGCCATCAATCTGATGAAAGCCGGACGCGCCCATGCGTTACTTTCGGGGCGTGGATATCTGACGCACGAAGACATTCAGGCCGTGTGCCTGCCGGTGCTGGCTCATCGATTGATCATGCGTCCGGAGGCCGAGATGGATGGCAGGTCGGTGGCGAGCGTCATCGCGGCCATCATTCGTTCTGTTCCCGTACTGCAGGATCGACGCCGATGACGGGACTCGCGCGCTGGCTGGCATTGCCGGCAATCGCCGGGCTGTACCTCGGCATTCTCCGGGAACAAACCGGACTCATGCTGCTGTCGCTTTCGGTCCTTGTGTGGTTATTGGTCGAATGGCTGCTGTTCACCTGGCGGGTGTGGTTTGAATTGCGGCAATTGAAGTTCGAACGCAGCGTCAATGGTCGCACCGAGCCCAGTGGCATCTTGTGGGCCGGACGCAGCGTCACCGTCGAAGTGCGTTTGCGGTCGTCCATTTTGGGCATAGGATCGATCGTGCGGATCCGCGATGTCGTGCCTGAGAACATGGAAGTCATGGATCAGGAGAATGACGTGACGATTCGGAGTCGCATTCATTCCGCCGTATTCCGTTATCGGGCAAAAGTACTGGGGGCTGGTCAGTTGCGTCTGCCGGGATTCCGCATCGTGCTGCACGATCGACAGGGATTCTTCAGAGCCGAGCGATTCATCCCGTTCACGCAGAATTTCCGGGTGTTACCCGCGTTTCAGGAGGTCGGTGATCCGCAGCCGATCGTCAAACGCATCAATTCGCAGCCACAGCATGGTATCCACCGTCTGCAGC
>JAYUVA010000422.1:0-4516 GCA_043754375.1 Candidatus Kuenenia sp.
AAAAAATCTCCGTACACAGTGTGAACGACATGTCTCAACTCTCATAATGGCTGGTTTTGAAGCGCCTTTCGGTGGCTGGTTTTAAGCGCCCACTGACAACGTGATTAATGATGACCTCATCGACCGAATCGTACAGTTGGTTGATGAGCAAGGTCTCGATCCATTTCGCGGAACCGTAACGGAGACGGAAGTGCGAAAAAAGTATCGTATCGAGGAAATCAGTTGATGGATGCCAACAAAAAGGCAACTGTGCTTCTGCTTGATAATTCAATTCAAGTTGATCGAATCAAGACATGTGAAAGAAGTCGATACCTAGCCGACGTGATTTCAAAGTTTGACTTTACCGTTGCAACAGGCATCTCTTTACTGGAATTCAAGGCGGTTGTGATTCAGGAGTGCATCACCATTCACAACGCTCTTCGGCGCACCAATGCAAGGTTTTCGGTCGTCAGAGATCAATTGCTAGAAAGCATACACAGACAGAGCAAACTTCGGGCACATATTTTCAACAACGTTATTCAAGTCTTTGCTTCTTCGTTTGAGATCACTGATGCCGCAGATATTCGGTTGGCAGAGAAGGCGCGTTTGGCGTTAGAGTTACACATACCAAGGCTCTATCGCTGGTTCAGAAGTAGTGTCGATTCCATCTTGGAAGACGACATCCAATGTAACCGCGCCAATGAGCCGCCGGTCAAGAAACTGGCTGCGTTCTCAACAAATCTGCCGGTGTGCAAACGAGGTTCAAACAAGACTTGCTTTGTTGAAGAATTTGTTAGATTAAAATTGCCTACAACGTTGCCTCAAATCACTGCTGTGTGTGAGTCCTCCACGCAATTGCAGCGGTCGGCTGAACTGTTTGAAGAATTGTCCGTCAATTCAAATCGTGAATGGACTCATCATGACTGTCGTAGCGCTGGAGACTGCTTGATCGCTTTCGAGGGGACTCAACATGCTACACACGCGGCGTCCACCAATCGCACCGAATGGGAACCGCTGTCAACGATTCTGGGTTTTGAATTGATCAAGATTGAATACTACCACACTTCTACCACGATTCAATGAATACGAGTGCTTTTGGATGAATCTGGATAGATGCCTGATATCGACATAAACCGATATGTCACAACGAGTTCTCATTGTTTTAGCTACAATTCAATTTGAACAGCAATTCGTTTGGGAGCAGGAAGTCGCACGTTCAAATCGTGTCGCCCCGATTTTCCTCTAAGTTCAGTCCGAATCAGTCTTTACGATACCTGGCGGTGTTCGCCAGTGCGGCAGAAATCCTTCATTTTCGTAGGTAGTCACTACCTACTTTTGAGGAACCGCACTGATGAAGACTCTAAAAGTCCCGACCTACGGCCACCACAAGCCAACTGGTCAAGCCCGTTGTTACGTCAACGGGAAAACCGTCTACCTCGGGAAGTACGGCAGCGAGGAATCCCGAATTCGTTTCGGTGAGATTGTTGCCAAAGTTATCAGCGGTCGCCCTGTCGATCCGTTTGTAACGAAATCTGCCGACCCGGAAGCCGGTCTGACAATCAACGAACTGGTGCTGGCGTTCATGCGGCACGCGGAAACCCATTACACGAAGGACGGCAAGCCGACTTCTGAACTTTCCGTCCTCAGTCTCGCATGGAAACCGCTCGTTGAGCTGTACGGATTCATGGCCGTTGACGAATTCGGGCCGTTGGCGCTCAAGGCCGTCCGTCAGAAGTTTGTGGAAGCCGGATGGATGCGGAATTCCTGCAACAGTGGCGTGAATCGCATTCGCCGCATTTTCCGTTGGGGTGTCGAAAATGAAATGGTTGGCCCCGGTACGCTCTTCCCCGGTACGCTCTTCGGCCCCGGTACGCTCTTCAAGATTGTATTGATCAACTTGATTTGCACGATCGCATTAAGCACTGGTCGTTCGGTGGTGAGTATTCCAGAAGAATGTTCCGTCAATCGGAATTTTTGGATGATCTGAATACGGCGTTGCATGGGATGAAGGCGGATGGATGCGAGTTGATTCTGTTACAGGCTGGCGGTGACATACAGGCTGGCGGTGACATGCACATTGACGACCCATTGGGCGGTGCCGCAACTACTGAAGAACTGCGCGAGCGCGATCAATTTGTCTTTGAGACATGCCACGACAATGGAATGGCATGTTGCTGGAATTTCGCAGGTGGCTACCAGGTTGAGGCCGATGGAAGCATTCCTGTTGTTCTGGAGATTCACAGGAACACGGCACGGGAAGCCATTCGAGTATTGTCCATGCGGGAACGCTGAGATCAAGCGTCACTTGCCAACGCCGAACGCAAGAGTTCCGTGCGGTGGATTGCACCGCCTCTTCCATGTTGCTTCTGTCGATTTCGCATCAATCTTCGCGGTTGAATGGCGTCAAACGGTTTTCGGGGTACACTCTTCCCCCCTTGGGGCAGTCGGACTGGAGGCTGACCAGTATCGAGTGTGATGAGCGAACGAAATCCAGAAAACAGTGCGATCGCGAGTGTTCGCCGGACGAAACACGCAGCCGCCAACAGCACATTGGACGTAAACACATGGCAACAGGTCCACTGAGCGAGAGTGCCGCCGCATCCAATCCTGGCTTCGAAGCCGCGTTCTGCCTGGCAGCCGACAGGTTCCGCAACGATATGGACTTAGCGGAGTACAGGCATGTGGTGCTGGGTCTTCTGTCTTTGAGATCTCTGTCGGCGGTGTGCCACAGACACAACGCAGTGACCACGGAAGAGCCAGACGGGAAAAATGCCACGGATGACTTCCTGGTGCCACCAGAGGCACGCTGGACGCATCTGCAAACCCATGCTGGACAATCCACCATCGGCAAGGTGGTCGATGACGCGATGGCCGCGATTGAACGTGACAACCCGCAACTGCAAGACGCACTGTACCGGAATTACGATCCAGCAAACCTCAGCAGATGTCGGCTCGGGGAACTGATCGATCTGATCAGCACGATTCCAACCACGGATGAATCCGGCCATGCCACCGATCTGCTGGGGCGAGTGTTCGAGTATTCCGTGATGCAGTTCTCTGATGCCGGCAGCAGTGGCGAGTGGCGAGTGGCGATTCTGTTCCGCAGTGATGTCGTGCGTCATGATCCTGATTGGAAATGAGGCAGTCGCTTTTCAAAGTCAGGCAACCACCGACGTGATCTCCAATCGCTATCAACGACCGCCGAAGGAAATTACCGACATTTTGGATGTGGGCCCAACACCCGGAATTTCCCTCAGTCCAACTCGCGAATTTCTGCTGTTGATCGAACGCGCGAATTATCCGCCCATCAGTGATCTTGCGGTGCCGATGCTGAAACTGGCGGGATTGCGAATCAATCCGCAGACAAACGGACCGCACCTCGCGCCACGCAGTACGGGTTTGATTCTGCAAAACATCGCGAGCGGTGAACAACGACGAATTGTTGTTCCGGAAGCCGCGAATATTGGATTTCAGGGATGGTCGCCGGACGGAAAGTCACTGGCATTCACCATCACGACGGACAACGCAATTCAGTTATGGCTCGCGTCTGTCGAAGATGTCATCGCACGCGAGATTGCGGGACTGACAATCAACGGATCTTATGGCGTCCCCGTGCAATGGCTGCCTGACAGCACTGGACTCCTGGTGCAGGCGATTGGCCATGATCGCGGCACACCACCGGTGCAGCCGAAGGCTCCACTCGGGCCGGCGATTGAAGAAAGTTCCGGACGATCCGGGCCGGTGCGGACGTATCAGGATCTGCTGCAGAACCTGCATGACGAAGATTTATTCGAATATTACGGTCGTTCTCAACTGGCAGTTGTCGATCTGGCCGCGAAATCCGCCGAGCCGATTGGATCTGCATCGCTGTTTGCATCGGCCGAAATCTCGCCGGATGGTGACCACATTCTGGTGGTTCGGATCGAACGCCCGTTTTCGTATCTGTTTCCAGTCAGCCGCTTCCCACAGACTATTGAAGTCTGGAATCGTCGCGGCGAAGCGACGTACATCGTGGCTGCCCTTCCACTGCAGGACAACATCCCGATCGAAGGCGCTCCGACCGGTCCGCGCTCAGTCACATGGCAACCCAATCAGCCAGCGACACTGTCGTGGATGGAAGCTCTGGATGAAGGCGATCCGCGGAATATTGTGCCGCATCGGGATCGGGTTTTGAGTCTGGCAGCACCATTTGATTCTGCTCCGACGGAACTCGTCCGCACCGCACAACGCTGCACGGGAATCCTGTGGGGCGAAAAGGATGGTCTGGCATTTGTCCGCGACTATGATCGGGATCGCCGCTGGACTCGCACGTTGCAGTTCAATACCGAACACCCCGATGAGACGCCGAAATTGATCTGGGAGCGGTCAGTCAACGATCGTTACGGAGATCCCGGAACTCCGGTCTCCCGACTTCTGCCGAACGGTCAGAGTGTGATGTGGCAGCATGGCAATTCCTTGTTTCTGCGCAGCGCCGGCGCGACACCGGAAGGCGATCGACCGTTTCTGGATCGATTCGATCTGACAACTCGCGAGACAA
>JAYUVA010000423.1:0-2935 GCA_043754375.1 Candidatus Kuenenia sp.
AGCAGAACCTGCCGCCGGGTAACGGTGTTGTGGAACAGGACTTCTTTATGCCGCTCGGCGGTAAACAAAGATGCGAAATCTGGCACTAAATCAACAGCCCGCTAGCCACCGGTACCTGTTCCTGAAAAAGCAGCCAAACACCGGCGGCTAGCGCCGTGCCGCTCACTGAAAACACTTAGGTCCACGCCATTGCAGACAGATCCGTTGTGCGGTCTGTACAGGCTGTTTACAATCCCGCCGTCATGGCTAATGCAGGACGGCAGGTTCCTTCGACTCTTGCTGATTTGACGACGTTGGTGGGAAAGGCTCCGGGGTTTGCTGAGGTTGTGACCTCACTGCATTCCGGGCAAAGTGCGACCATTGACGGCGCTTGGGGTTCGTCGTGCGCGCTGAGTCTGGCGGCGATCGCTGCCGCGGACCTGAATCGCTCACACTTGGTGGTGCTGCCCACGATTCGCGACGCAGAAGAATTCATCGACGAATTGTCGGACCTCACGAAGTCGCCAGTGCTGCTCTTCCCGGCATGGGAAAGTCTGCCGGACGCCATTGATGCAGGCGACGCCGTCTACGCGGCCCGCCTTTCCGTCGTGCGTCGCCTGAATCAGCTCGATCGGACGCCCGCGCTGGTCGTGACCTGTGTCCCGGCCCTGTTGCAGCCGGTGCCGGCCCGTGACGCCATCAAGGCCGCCACACGCACAATCTCCGTCGGCGACGAACTTTCGCTGGATGAATTGATCGAATGGCTGATCGCGCGCGGATTTGAACGAGTCACTGCCGTCGAACTTCCTGGTGAGTTCTGTATCCACGGCGGCATTCTGGACATTTTTGCGGCGTCAGAACCCGACGCCATTCGGATCGAACTGTTCGGCGATGAAATTGAATCGATCCGTTCCTTCAACGTCGAAAGTCAACGACGACTGGAAGACCTGAAGAGCATCTCATTGACCGCCACAACTCCGACTGGAACGTCTGCGAGCGGGGCGGCGTCAGCCCCCCGATCCAATGCGCCGAAAAACGCGACCGCACGTTCTGGTGCGCCCGACATGCTGTCGCCTGTTTTTTCCGGGCCGACGGAAAGTCTCCTCGATTCGCTGCCTCCTTCAACCATCGTCGTCCTCAACGACCTGCAACAATCGATCAGTGAAGGCCGCATGTACCTGCAGCGGCTGTCGAGCCCGGTCGGTCTTTACAGCGTCGATGCCACGATGGCTCGACTGACAGAATTCCCTTCGGTCACGATCGATGCTCTGGGAGCCGACAGTTATGAAACAGCCTGTCATCTGAGTATCGAACCGATTGAGCGACTTTCCGGCAGTCGTCGCGATGCACTTGTCGAACTGTCAGAACTGCTTGGGCCCGATGACCACGTCCTGCTCTGCTGTCACAACGAAGGCGAGCACGAACGACTGCGCGAACTGATCAACGAAACTGACACCTCGCACAACACGGGCCTGACATCCCGCATTCGACTGACCACAGGTCGCCTGCGACGGGGGTTTCGGTTGCTCAATCATGGTCTGCTCGTGATCAGCGATAACGAACTCTTTTCCCGCGCTGCATCTCGTGCGCCAACGCGCAAAAAGCGCACAGATTCGAGGGCGATCGACAGTTTCCTTGACCTGCGGGACGGCGATCTGGTCGTGCATGTGGCGCACGGCATCGCAAAGTATCGCGGCATGGCCAAGGTGGAAAATGGCGGCCAGCAGGAAGAACACATGCTGCTGGAATTCCGGGACAGCGTCATCGTCTACGTGCCGGTGTCACTCATTCATCTGGTCCAGAAATATATCGGTCCCGCCAAGACTTCGCCCGAACTGACAAAGTACGGCGGCACGTCGTGGCTGAAAAAGAAAGATCAGGTCGCCGAAGCGGTCTCCGATATGGCCACCGACATGCTCAAGCTGCAGGCGGAACGTGCATCTCGACCAGGCCTCCAGTGTCCGCCGGATACGCACCTGCAACAGGAATTCGACAAGGCGTTCCCGTTTGTCGAAACTGTCGATCAGGTCTCTGCCATTGCGGATCTGAAGCAGGACATGGAGCAACCGAAGCCTATGGATCGCCTGATCTGCGGCGACGTGGGTTTTGGCAAAACAGAAGTCGCCATGCGGGCGGTCTTCAAAGCCGTCGATAGTGGTCGTCAGGTCGCAGTCCTCGTACCCACAACGGTGTTGGCGGAACAGCATTTCCGCACGTTCAGTCAGCGAATGGCGGAATTTCCGGTTACGGTGGAAATGCTGTCCCGCTTCCGCACCGCCGCCGAACAGAATCGCATCATCGCACGCCTGAAAGAAGGCGCGATTGATGTCGTCATCGGAACGCACCGCCTGGTTTCCAAAGACATCAGGTTCAAAGATCTCGGCCTGCTGGTGATTGACGAAGAACAGAAATTCGGCGTCAAGGTGAAGGAACGGCTGAAGCATATCCGGGCGGAAGTGGATGTCCTGACACTCACGGCCACTCCGATCCCACGCACGCTGCACATGTCGCTGCTGGGAATTCGCGACATCAGCAGCCTGACAACTCCGCCGCGGGATCGTGTGCCCATCGAAACCCGCGTCGGACGTTTTGACGAAGCGCTCGTGCGCAGTGCCATTATTCGTGAACTGAATCGCGGCGGTCAGATTTACTTCGTGCATAATCGAGTCCATGATATCGAACAGATCGCCCAGCGAATCAAACGCATCGTGCCTGAGGCCTCACTGACGATCGCTCATGGACAGATGCACGAAGACGATCTGGAAGCCGCCATGATCGAATTTGTCACCGGCAAAGCCGACATTTTGCTGGCCACAACGATCATTGAAAGCGGGCTGGATATCCCGAATGCCAATACGATGTTTATCCATCAGGCTGACATCTACGGTCTGGCCGATCTGCATCAGCTTAGGGGTCGCGTCGGTCGCGATCGCCACCGGGCCTATTGTTATCTGCT
>JAYUVA010000424.1:0-8716 GCA_043754375.1 Candidatus Kuenenia sp.
TCGCCTGTTGGAGTCGCCGGATTACGGTGTTCGTTGGGGGCGACATTGGCTGGATGTCGCGAGGTATGCAGATTCCAACGGGCTGGACGAGAATCTGGCATTCGGCAGTGCCTGGCGTTACCGTGACTACGTGGTCGATGCATTCAACAATGACAAACCGTTTGATCGATTTCTTAAGGAACAGATTGCCGGAGACCTTTTGGCTGATGCCAGCATCGAATCACACATCGCGACCGGGTTTCTGGTTCTGGGAGCGAAAGTACTGGCGGAACCGGATCGCGAAAAGCTCGACATGGATACGATTGACGAGCAACTGGATTCTACCGGCAAGGCGTTCCTGGGGATGACGCTCGGTTGTGTTCGCTGCCACGATCACAAGTTTGATCCGATCAAGCAGACGGACTATTACGGCCTTGCCGCGATCTTCAAAAGTACAAAAACGTTCGGCGACACCAACTACGGTGCCATCAAACACTGGAATGAGTATTCCTTCGCGACGGAAGCAGAAAAGGCGTCTCTTAAGACGATCGATGAAGAGATCGCCGCCAAAAAAGCGGTTGCGGCCACCTTCAAGGCCGAAGCCACCAGTCGCCTTCGCAGTGACGTTCGATCAAAGGCGGCAGTTTACCTCGCAACTGCGGCGGGTATTGATCCCGACACATCGCTGATCGACCTGCAGACTCTCGCAGAACCACTCGGCCTGCATCCGCGTGTGTTGCATCACTGCCGGCATCATCTGAAATTCCATGCCGACGACCCGTTGTTTCTGAAATGGCGTGAGCTGCAGGCCGTTGGCGACAGCGACGGCATTCGCCAGCACTATGCGGCTCTGTTTGTTTCCGCCGATGCCGCACTTGCCACCGCGAAAACAACGAATGCAGCGGCCACCAGTTCTGGTGACGCTGCACTCGATGCCGTTCGAGAGGCTCTGGACGATCCATCCGGCTTTCTGGCACTTCCGCCAAAGCCGGAGTTTGCTCTCGATGCGACTACACTGGCTGAATACCATCGACTCTCCGAGGTTGCTCGTGTGCTGGAGAGTAACGCGGCCGATGAAGCGTCGGCAATGAGCGTTGCCGATGGCTCGGTCCTGACCAGCTTACCCATCAGCGTGCGTGGTGATCATCGCAATCCTGGTGCATCAGTGCCCCGCGCATTTCCGTCCGTGATGCTGGCGGACGCATCGCCTGTGATCTTGCCGGACAGCCAAAGCGGTCGTTTGCAGTTGGCGGAATGGATGGCCTCTCCGCATCATCCGCTGACGTCGCGGGTGATCGTGAATCGCATCTGGCGCTGGCATTTTGGTCGAGGAATGGTCGCGTCGACGGATAACTTCGGCATCCTTGGTGGTCAACCATCACATCCTGAACTGCTGGACTGGCTGGCTCATCAGTTCACGGCCGCCGGCTGGTCAATCAAGTCTCTGCATCGACTGATCATGACGTCAAGCGTGTATCAGATGGATTCGCAGCATCCACGCTCATCGGAGTTTTCGGCCATCGATCCGGAAGTCGAATTGCTGTGGCGTTTTCGACGTCAACGTCTGGATGCGGAACAGATTCGGGACTCAATTTTGCAGGTCTCCGGGCGGCTGGACAGAAGTTTTGGTGGTAAAACCGTGCCGCTTCGCAATCGTCAGTTTGTGTTTGATCACACGTCCATTGATCACACAAAATACGACAGCCTGCGCAGAGCCATCTATCTGCCGGTGATTCGCAATAACCTGTACACAATGTTTGAACAGTTCGATTTTCCGGACCCTACGATGCCCACGGGAAGTCGAAATGCCACGGTGGTGGCTCCGCAGGCTCTGCTGCTGATGAATTCGGAACTGGTAATTGATTCGGCAGATGCGATGGCGCGCAGCCTGCTCAATGATCGCAGCGATCCCGTTCATCGAATTGAACTGGGCTACGACCTGGCAATCTCCAGATCGCCGACGGATGCAGAAACAAAGCTGGCCCTGGATTTTATCCTGCAGATGACGACGAATGGAACGGCAACGGATGCCACCGAGGAAACTCAAAGACTGGCAGAACTTCGTGCATGGTCAATGTTCTGCCAGACTCTCCTGGCTTGTAATGAATTCATCTACGTGAGGTAGGTTGCTTTCCATGGCTCCGATTCATCAACTCCAAAACCGCCGCCGACTCCTGAAAACATCCGCGGTCGGCTTCGGTCAGCTGGCCCTCAGCGCGTTGCTGCAGGAGCGCGTTCGTGCCGACAGTTCCGGACCTGCCGGGATGTCCACCGATCCGCTGGCAGCGAGAATCACTCATTTCCCGGCGCGAGCGAAGCGGGTAGTCTTTCTCTTCATGAAAGGCGGGCCGTCGCATGTGGATACGTTTGACCCAAAGCCTCAACTGACACGCGATCACGGAAATCCACCTCCGTTTGCACTTCCGCGTGTGACATTCGCCCAGCAGGGAAATCTCCTGAGGTCACCGTGGAAGTTTCATCGCTATGGCGGAAGCGGATTGCCCGTGAGTGAACTGTTTCCTCATGTCGCTCAGCATGTCGATGATTTGTGCATTCTGCGATCCGTGCACGGCACCAATCCCGCGCACGGCGGCGCCCTGCTCAAACTGCACACGGGCAGCGACCAGTTTGTGCGGCCCAGTCTGGGAGCGTGGGTGACGTACGGCCTGGGGACCGAGAACCAGAATCTGCCGGCATTTGTCACAATCTGCCCCACCCTGGCCCATGGAGGAGTCAACAACTGGGGATCGGCATTTCTACCCGCGTATTGTCAGGGAACCCCGATCGGTAACGCCAGTATCGGAGTGCTCAACTCGACCGTGAGGCACATTCGGAATCCTCGCATCGATTCCGCAACACAGCGAAAACAGTTGGATCTGCTGCGCATGATGAATCAGGAGCATCTCGAATTGTCCGACGCAGATCAGGCTCTTGAAGGCCGGCTGAATTCGTTTGAGCTGGCGTTTCGGATGCAGGCCACGATGCCGGAAGTGCAGGATCTGTCGCAGGAATCCGTCGCGACTCACAAGCTCTATGGCACGGACGATCCTGTCACAGAGGACTTCGGCCGTCAGTGTCTGATGGCGCGACGGTTTCTGGAACGCGATGTGCGCTTCGTCCAGGTGACACACAGTGACAGCGAGGTTCAATGGGATCAGCACAGCAATCTGTATCTGGGGCATACCAAGAATGCGGCTGAAGTGGACAAGCCGATTGCCGGATTACTGGCAGACCTGAAATCTCGCGGCCTGCTGGAAGATACACTCGTGCTGTGGGGTGGAGAATTCGGTCGCACGCCGACAGCTCAGGGAACCGATGGACGCGACCACAATCCTCATGGATTCACCATGTGGATGGCTGGCGGCGGCGTCAAATCAGGCATGGCCTACGGAGCGACCGATGATTACGGCTACTATGCCATTGAAAACAAAATGCACGTCCACGACCTGCATGCCACGATTCTGCATTTGATGGGGCTTGACCATGAACGAGTGACCTTTCGCTATGCAGGCCGAGATTTCCGACTGACCGATGTGGCGGGTGTCGTTGCGAAGGACATTCTTGCATAATCCGGTGTTCCCCGATTCCACATGTGGATTGTCGTTTTAATCGTGTAACCGCGTGGGCATCGCCCCGCGCTTGGAATCCAGCCACCGCGATGATACGTGCTCGCGCGGCCCGCTGGGCACGCGGTTAAACGAGTTTATGCGAATCGCGTGTGTAAAAGACGGCAATGCACAATGCACTTTGGGGCGAAAATGGAACAGAGGAAACATCAGTGACGGCTTCGTCTCATTTCTTCTTTTTCTTCTTCGAAGAATTCGGTGACTTCTGATCTGACACGCTTCCCGCTTTCGTGTCAGCTTTGCCGGAAAATACCCGGTCCCAGCCGGAAACGAATTTTTTGCTTGCTCCCGTGTGCACGGTATAACCAGTCATCGTCAGTGGACTCCACCAATTGCATTTCAAAAAAAAATCCCCCCCGAGTGCTCCTCGGGGGGAATGTGAGAGACTGAATCAAGCCGTGACAGCAGTTGCAGGATTTTCTGCTGCCACCGGATCATCCGTGCCGCCGTGAAAAATAAGCTGTTTCTGATCGGCGACTTCGACAAGTTCGATGCGTATCACATTCTGGCCGTCAAATGTTCCTCGCAGCAGTTCTTCGGACAGTGGATCTTCGATGAACCGTTCGACGCTGCGACGCAGCGGGCGAGCACCGTAATCCAGACCGTCATCCACTTCGCCTTTGTCGATGATAAAGCCGCGTGCCTCATCGCTGAGCACAAGCCGCTTGCCGCGTTCTTTCAGCCGAGCGTATACCTTCTCCAGTTCAATATCGACAATTTGCTTCAGTTCTTCACGCGTCAACTTGCGGAACACGACAACTTCATCCAGACGTCCAAGGAACTCCGGCTTGAACTGTCGTTGCAGTTCGTGCATCAGATTGACCTTCATATCGTCATAGGACTTCTCCTGGTCGCGTTCACGCAACGTGTGCAGCCCCATGCTTCCACCATGAGCCATCTTACTTGCACCGGCATTAGTCGTCATGATCAGGATCACGTTTTTGAAGTCCACACGCCGACCAAAGCTGTCGGTCAGATGACCTTCTTCCATGATCTGCAGCAGCATGTTGAAGACATCCGGATGCGCTTTTTCGATTTCGTCAAGCAGGACGACCGCGTATGGACGGCGGCGGATTTTCTCTGTCAATTGACCGCCTTCTTCGTATCCGACATATCCTGGAGGCGCTCCGATCAGACGGCTGACGTTGTGCTTCTCCATGTATTCAGACATGTCGATCTGAATCAAAGCGTCCTGATTACCAAACATAAATTCGGCCAGAGTCTTGGCAAGCAACGTTTTGCCGACTCCGGTCGGGCCTGAGAACAGAAACACACCCGTCGGTCGCTTTGGATCTTTCAGACCACTCCGGCTGCGGCGCACAGCCTTACAAACCTGCGTGATCGCCTGATCCTGACTGATCACACGCTTATGCAGTTCGCTCTCCATCTGCAGCAGACGCACAGCATCCTCGCTCGACAATCGCGTCAACGGAATGCCCGTCATCTTGGCGACAACTTCGGCCACAACTTCGGCATCGACAACACCATCAGTCTGACGCGACTTCTCACGCCACTCTTCAGTGAGCTGATCTTTCTTCTTACGCAGCTTGTCCGCCTGGTCCCGGAATGAAGCCGCCTTTTCGAACTTCTGTTCGGCAACTGCTTCTTCCTTGGCTGTATTCAAACGCTGAATTTCTTCTTCCAACTCCTTCAGATCAGGCGGACGGACCATCGACTTCAGACGTACGCGAGCACCTGCTTCGTCGATCACATCGATCGCCTTATCCGGCAGGCAGCGAGCCGTGATATAACGGTTCGACATTTCCACAGCGGATTCCAGAGCGTCATCGGTGATCTGCACGCGATGATGCTCTTCATAGCGACTCCGAAGTCCTCGCAGAATCTCCACGGCCTGTTTTGCAGATGGTGGTTCGACCATCACGGTCTGGAAGCGTCGTTCCAAAGCCGCATCTTTTTCGATGTACTTACGGTACTCATCGAGCGTCGTGGCCCCGATACACTGGATTTCTCCACGGCTCAGGGCAGGCTTCAGCACGTTGGATGCATCGATCGCACCTTCTGCACCGCCAGCTCCGACCAATGTGTGCAGCTCGTCAATGAACAGGATTGTGTTGCGCGCCCGACGGACTTCGTTCATCACCGCCTTGATGCGTTCTTCGAACTGTCCGCGGTATTTCGTCCCGGCGACCATCATGGCAAGGTCGAGCACAATGATGCGTCGATCCGCCAGAATGTCGGGCACCTGTCCGTCCACAACCATCTGCGCGAAACCTTCCACGATGGCGGTCTTGCCAACGCCGGCTTCACCCAGCAACACAGGATTGTTTTTCTGACGCCGACACAGAATCTGAATCACACGTTCGATTTCAGGTTCGCGCCCGATGACCGGGTCCAGCTTTTTCTGCTTCGCAAGTTCTGTCAGGTCGCGACCAAAGCTGTCCAACGCAGGTGTCTTGCTGCGACTGGCGCTTTTCTGGCCTGGGGCCGCGCCAGGGTTGCCGCCGCGTTCTTCGGACCCAGCTTCGGCAGATTCCATTCCGTGACCCAGCAGGTTCAGAACCTCATCGCGGACATCCTCGAGCTTCAAGCCCAGATTCATCAGAACCTGGGCCGCTACGCCTTCCTGCTCACGCAATAAGCCAAGCAACAAGTGTTCGGTTCCGACGTAGTTGTGATTCAGATTCCGCGCTTCGTCCATCGCGTACTCAATCACTTTTTTCGCACGTGGTGTCTGGGGCAATTTGCCCATCGTCACCATGTCCGGCCCGGTCTGTACAATTTTCTCGACCTCGATGCGGATCTTGCGCAGATCGACGTCAAGATTTTTCAGGACGTTCGCCGCTACGCCTGAGCCTTCCTTGACCAGTCCAAGCAGAATATGTTCCGTCCCGATATATTCATGGTTAAACCGCTGAGCCTCCTGATTGGCCAGCTGCATCACTTTCCGAGCACGATCTGTGAATCGTTCGTACATTCGACTTCCTCGCTTCGAATAGTCCAACAACACCTGCAGCGAATTTCAAAGCCATGCACGACGCATGACCCTGACCGGAATGCAATACTCAGAGTATGCCCCCCGAGTGTGGTCGCGTTCCAGCAGACGTACGCTACGAAAAATCAATCAAACTGAAAACGTCAGAAATCGGATAAGTCCCGCCGAGCCCAACGCTTAATCCGCTGAAAATTCGGTTTTTCCTGCCGAGTTTTCGTGGCGAGACACCAAGATACAACAGTCTCTATGCAAATATGCCACGTTGACAGTCCAAACCCAATCTTCCCAATTTGTACCCTGTCAGCGAATAGCGTGCCGGATTCTAGGACCACAGTCGCGCCACGACAAGACAGCAGTTCAGTTTCGCCGGTGCCCCAGGACCAGTTTTCGCGGGTTTTGATCGGAAAAATGACCTGATTGTCAACTCCACAAATGAAAATCCCCCGTAAGCCCGCGTTCGCAAGCTCGTCAGACACAACTTGCAACATGTGCTTTGTCAAAACCCAACCTGAGGTTGGCCGGGGTTGGAGCGAAGCGAAACCCCGGGGCCTCCTTCGTGCCGCTCATTCCTGCCCCGGCCACCCAACTCCAGTTTTTGGCTGCGAACATCCACTGGTCAGTCAAACCACTCATCCGCCGGATCAAACTTCGGCAGCACGATGATCAACACCGTCATGCGGCCCAAAGCGCGGTGACGCACTCCGGGCGGGATCACGATGCACTGGCGTTCACGGATCGCAATCATCTCGCCGTCCAGCTCCATCTGAGCGTCATCTGCGCACTTTAGAAAGAAATATGTCTCCGTCAGCGTCCTGTGATAATGTCGCTGAGCGTTCTCCGCGATTTCCGTGATATGGACCGTCCCTGGAAACTCCGCCACGTCCGCAAACGCTCGACGAGCAGTGCCACACGGACACGGCACACCTGCGATGTCTGCAAAGTCTGCATGTTTCCAGCGACGAATTGTCGAGGAAGGCTGTTCAGCCATCGTGGTTCATACTTCCGCAATTCGACGAAGAAACGCGAAACCGCCTGCACGTTGCTGTGCAGGCGGTTGACGCTGGAAAGTGCTGATTTTAGGTTCGCAGTCTGTTTTATGCTCGCACTGTGCGCATCATTGTTGCTCGTGTCTCCGACGCGAGTCTCCCCGCCACGGAGTGACGGGCAACTGTGGGTTGCGGGCGAAGCCCGCGTTAAGAATCGAGAATCCGATCATGAATCACATGTCAAATCGCCGTCGCCGGGCATTTACATTGATAGAGCTTCTTGTCGTTATTGCCATCATCGCGATCCTCATTGCACTCTTATTGCCTGCGGTCCAGCAGGCTCGAGAAGCGGCGAGAAGAACTCAATGCCGTAACAATCTCAAGCAAATTGCACTTGCCATACACAACTACGCCGATGTCTTTACGGTGCTGCCGCCAAGTGCCTGCATCAATCCTTCACTGACAGCGACCGGGAATAATGGTTCCTGGGGTATTCATGGAAGAATTCTACCATATCTGGAGCAGGGCAATCTCTATTCGAACGTCGATCTCAGCATCGCCTGGGATTTTCAGCAGTCGATCAGCGGCCTGAAGATTTCGGGCTATGCATGTCCCAGTGATCCAAAGAGTGATCGAATGCGTGACGCAGGTGGAGGGCGCGCAATACTCTATCCGACGACTTACGGTTTCGGCTTTGGAACCTGGTACGTTTGGAATCCTGTCAGTGGCCTTGGTGGTGATGGAGCGACTTTTCCCAATTCAAAGTTGAGTTTTGCCGCGTTCACCGACGGTACAAGTAACACTTTGCTGGTTGGAGAGGTCAAAGCATGGACCCCCTATCGGCGAAACGGTGGTCCGCCATGGGTCGCAATTCCCGCGAATGTTGCCGAAGCCCAGATGGTTGTCGCGTCTGGTGCGGAATTCAAAGACACAGGCCACACGGAATGGCCGGATGGTCGAGTTCATCACGAGGGATTCACAACAACACTGCCTCCAAATTCAAACGTACCCTGTATCAATGCCGGCGTGACCTACGACTGCGACTTTAATTCTTGGCAAGAAGGCAAGAATGGCACCAACGGACTTCCGTCCTATGCCATTATCACATCACGCAGCTACCACACCGGAATTGTACAAGTGGCGCTGGCCGATGGCTCAGCCCGCACGATCTC
>JAYUVA010000425.1:0-4645 GCA_043754375.1 Candidatus Kuenenia sp.
CTGACTCACACTCCCAGCCCAATGAAGTTCCTGAACTCCATTCTCTCCAGGCCGGACAACGAACGCCCTTTTCTGATCCTCGTTGCTGGCTTCCCGGCCGATGACTGCCAGGTTCCAGTGATTGCCAGGCGCAGCATGAATGAGGCGGTCATACATGTCTGATAACACTCCACGCGGTCATGATTGAGAGAATTGGCGCGCGGCATGCGTCAGCTTGCCGGTACAAAAACGAGGTATCGGAGGGCTAACGCCCAATGGCACTCGATTTGCGGCTTTCGTTAGATTCAGTGTCGCCTTTTGCTCCGCAAAAGTCGCGTTTCTTTCGCGGAGCGAAAGACGACACTGCATTAAATCGAGTGCCATTGGGCTAACGCCACTCGGCTCGCGGGACTCATTTCTGGCCGCGCGGAGTAAACGGGAGTCTGACCACGAGACAAAGATTGCCGGAACATGGACTGGCGTTTGCGGCATTTGCTATCTTTCAGTGATTTCACCAACACCGCTTCAGCAATGTAAGTCATGGATTCAGAGAATTCAGCAGATTCCCGTGCCGCGACGGAAGGCTGCCTCGAAGAGATCGTGCAGTCCTTGTCCAGGGCGTGTGCGTTTCCGGTGCTTGTCGATGACGTAACCGTGCGGCAGACGCACATCTCGGTGGTGTTCCTGGGCGGCGAGCTGGTCTATAAGATGAAAAAGCCGGTGAAGCTTCCTTTTCTGGATTTTTCGACAGTGGAAATGCGTCATCACTTTTGTGAGGAGGAAGTGCGGATCAATCGACCATGGGCTCCGGACGTTTATCTGGGCGTCGTGCCGATCACACGTGATGCAGGTGGGATGCGGTTCGAGGGAAATGGGGTGGTGATCGACTGGGCGGTCAAGATGCGACGGCTGCCGGAGTCAGCAACGCTGCGGTCACGGCTGCAGGACGGATTGCTCGAACTGTGTGACCTTGAGCGAGTGGCACGACGCATTGCTGCCACTCACCAGCAGGCAAGTCGCGTTGTCGCAGATCAGGCATTGGAAGCGAACGCTGAGTTTCGTCGTTGCTCGTCGGAGAACTGGGAATTCGCGCGGACACTCAACGCGGAGATCATTGAGCCTCAGGTGCTGGAACGGTTACAGACGTTGTCTGTCGATTGGATGCAGCGTTACGAAGCGACGCTCGTCCAGCGAGCAGCAGATGGCAGAATACGAGACGTGCATGGCGACTTACGGCTCGAGCACGTTTTTTTGTTTCCGGAGCGCGCGATGCCCAACGACATCGTCGTCCTCGACGGAATCGAATTCAGTCCGGGTTTGCGGCGGATTGACGTCGCTGCTGACATGGCATTTCTGGTGATGGAGTTGAACTTTGTCGGTCGCCGCGATCTAGCAGAAAGCTTTGCGGCGATCTACTTCTCCGAAACAAACGACGTCACCGGCTGCGACGTGCTGCCATTATTCGCCGTCTATCGTTCAGCTGTCCGAGCCAAGGTTGCCGCGATTCTGGGCGCTGAATCAGAGATCTCACAGCCTGACCGTGACAAAGCACTGGCTCGGTCGCGCGCACACTGGCTCTGGTGTTTGTCGGAACTGGAGGAACCCGATCGGCGTCCAGCGCTGGTCCTTGTGTCAGGGCTGCCAGGGACCGGAAAGTCAACATTGTCACGAAAGCTGGCTGACACGGCTCATTTTGAAGTCCTCCGCTCGGACGTTGTTCGCAAACAAATATTTACTGACGCGGCCACGACCGACAATTCTGCTGCGATGTATTCAGTCGATAACACTCAACGAGTTTACGACGAATGCTGGACCCGTGCTCGCAGGCGTTTGCTGGCGGGTGGCCGAATCATTGTCGATGCCACGTTCCAGCAAGACGCGAATCGACAATCGTTCCTGCAACTGGCGATTGACTGCGGCGTACGAGCCATCTGGCTGGAATGCACCGCTCCGGGTGACATCATACAGCAGCGCCTGGCGGCGCGGCATGGCGATGCTTCCGATGCCGACTGGTCAGTCTACCAGTTCGTGCAAAAGCAATGGCAACCTGCCTCGGACTTCACGGGGCGATTCCATACGACAATCGAATCGGACGAAGGAGCCGACTTTGCATTGGAGGTTGCCAGCGACATCCTGCAGGCACAGGGTTTGACCGCCTGAACCCCTATCGGTGACGACGCGAATTGTCGTTCTTATCCCGCCGTCCTTTCCGGCTCAGCATTCCTGTTTTGCCGGCTAAGCTGGTTTTCTGCCGAGCGGTTGAAATAATGCAGGATTGCCGTGCATCGTATAGGCGGAAGCAGATTTTCATAAGGGGGACTTGTTGACGCAGGACGACGAAAATCGCTGTGAAGACGAGTCCGGATCGCAACAAACGGCAGACGTCATGCGGTCGATGGTTGAGGGTGCATGCGTACAGTGGGGAGCCGATTTGAAGGTTTTTTTGCTGGGTGTGCTCAAAAATCATGACCCTGCAGAAGATGCATTCCATCAGATCTGTGTACAGATGCTGAATTCCTGCGGCGGGCGAGTCTGGACGTTTCTGGTACGCTGCCGACAGCAAAAGAAGTCCGCCAATTTCTCGCGGATACGAATGCTGACAAGCGGAGTCACAAGATTGATGAACTGCTGGAGCGCCCCGGTTACGTGGCGTGGTGGACGACCCGGTTGTGTGATTTCACCGGTAACAGCGACGACAAACTGAATAATTGACTCCCGTACAGCAGGAAGCCGAAGAATGGCAAACCGGATCGCGGTGGCGTTGCTCCGGCGACTGCGAAGATTCTTGCCGGGCCGGTTGTCGATTTGACGACCGTGGACGACGTTCGGCAGCCGCTGACGGACTGGTTGCGTTCGCCCGATAATAACGGAGACAGAAATAAGCAAGCGGGTGCTGAGCGTCAATTCAAGGCCAGGATCCGACAGTGACAGCAGAGAATTGCTGAAGCCGAAAAGTCGGGCAAAGAAAAACAGGTTGCAGCTTTCGGCGACCAACTCAGGAAACTGAGAAAGGAAGCGAACAGCCAGGGTGCATTGGCACCTGAAGACGATGACGAATCATCGGTGGCCGCTGTTGAATCCAACGCCACAGCGATTTCAGTGCCGCCCGTCCCGACGTGGAACGTGACGGAAGTGATCAACGATGCATTGTTCGGTCTGTTCACGGACTGGCTGGACGAGGTCTGCTGGATTCGACGATTGTCTATGTGACTGGCGAATTTGGACGTACGCCGAAGATCAACACCGAACGCGTGGGACGCGACCATTATCCTCGCAACATGTTTATGCTGCTGGGCGGTGGAGGTGTCAAAGGCGGACAGGTTCTTGGGGAGAGTGATGAAACGGCCAGCATGCCGAAAGGCGACGAGTTCTCTCCGGATGACGTCGCAGCAAGTTTTTACCACGCTCTGGGAATCGATCACAAACAGGAATATTACACGACGACCGGTCGTCCGGTGATGATTGTCCGCGACGGCCATGTGATTCCGGAACTGTTCACGTAGCTCGCCCTCCCGAGAATCAACCTCGATTGCAATCTCACCCAAATCCGCGACCGCACCCCTTCAAACGAGACTTCCGGCTTTTTGCAGGACGTCTCGTTCTGTTTCTGGTACACTGCGACGCCAGTGGTCGCCAATCAGAATTGCACGGTACAGGTGAAGTGATGATCATACAAAAAGATTACAAATTCTATGCCGCTCATCGCAACGAGACACTGAAAGACAAGTGCAGCAATCTGCACGGACACCGTTACGGTCTGCGTTGCTTTTTTGAAGTTGAACGCGATGGAGATATCAGTACGCTGTTCGGTGCGTTCGATGAAAAAGTCGAACCGTGGTTGAAGGAGTATTACGACCACGGCATGCTCATCAATATTAACGACCCACTGTACGACTCGTTGAAGGATCATTGCCGGCGCACGGGCGAGAATTTCAAGATGAAGCTGTTCAATGGCCCTACGAGCGTTGAAAACCTCGCATGGATGCTGTTTACGGAAATCACCGAAATGGGGTTCCGTCTGTCTCACGTCGAAGTACGCGAAACTGACACTTCGGTCATCTCCTACACACGCGAAGACTGGATTCGGGATAACCGTTACTTTGCTTCCGTCCGCAGCCCGGCAGTCGCGATGCCTTCTGCATCCGCCGCCTCCCGTCATTTATGATTTCTGGCGTTTTCGCTGCCAGCCACAATCGATAGTTGCCCGTTGTTCGGAGGCGGCGTACACTCTTCAGCCGCCAGCTTGTCGGATGATCCTGTGAGTGCTCCGGAGATGTTTCCGCGATCGAACTGCACTGGACCGCCAGACAATCAATGTGATTTTGTCATGGTGCCCTTACGGCCAGCGGCTTCCTCGAAAGACTTTGGATATGAAACACGTACTGTCTGCTCTGGTCGTGAATCAACCTGGCGTGCTGGCACACATTTCCGGCATGTTGGCATCTCGCGCATACAACATTGACAGCCTTGCCGTTGGTGCGACTGAAAATCCCGATTTTTCCCGTATCACTTTTGTTGTGAACGGTGACGAGAAAACACTGGATCAGGTCCGAAAGCAGCTGGGCAAGATTATTACGGTGGTCAAGGTTCAGGATTTTTCGGGTAACGATTTTGTCGAACGCGATCTGATGCTGATCAAAGTCAGCACGGAGAACGGTCGCCGAGG
>JAYUVA010000426.1:0-2984 GCA_043754375.1 Candidatus Kuenenia sp.
GACATAAAGAACACGAAACCATCGCGCATCCCGTCTGGATCCAGCAAAACAAACGGCAGCTTCGCCATCACCATCGCGCCGATGAATGCACCGAGTCCGATCCAGAGGCGTTCCAATGGACTCAGCCGAGGATCAGGTTTCTGCCGCCCCTTGAGCCAGACACCCGTCGCCAGGGCGGACATCATTAACAACGGATACAGCAGAATGGCCCACTCCGGAACAACCATGGCACTGCTTCCTAAATGTAGCCGTCTCGCTCCGCCGAGACGAGCCTTCAAGGGGCCACACCGATGCAGATCTCGCGTTGATTTGTTCTATATCGCATGGTGAAGGGAATGATTTTAGGGGCGTTTCTCTGTTTGATGTACGTCGATTGGCACAGGCTCATCACAGCGGAGTGTGATGGCTACATTTTTTCAGACACGGCATGTCGCCGCTCCCTCGATTTCTGAATGAGCGGTGGCAGTTGCACATGACCGTTACGGTACAGTACGTTGTACGCTGAGAACGGCACAAGATGGCCGCTCGGCAACACGAAGTGCACACATTCCTTCATCAGCTGCCGCACGTCGAAATTGTAAGCATCCATAAACGACGTCGTCGTGATGCGGAACATGTCGCAAGGATTCAGACTTTCGGTCAAGGCACGAGTGAAGAACTGTGTCGCATCTGCCATGACTTCCGGTGATAAGTCTGCTTGCCCGATGGGCGAATCCAGCGAAGTCCCGAGCGACACGTCTCCGCCGCCACAATCTCCGCCGCCACAGGCCTGACGAGACAAATACTGACCTATGAGTTCTCGGGCTCGTGCGCGATTGAACGTGATCCGGCCCGACAGCAGATCCAGATGCTGTTCGAGATCCACAAATCGAGCCAGCGGTGTGACTCGATTGCCGGATCGATACGCATACGACAGCGTGTGTCCATTCGGGTGAGCACAGGGTAGTGGAGCGAAGTCGGTTTCCTGCCACTGGGTCGATTGCTCCGCAACGGCTTTGATCACATCGGGAAATGTGATGCGTTTCTCCAGAGTCTCCGGCAGCAGGAAGCGACCGGAATATGTCGCGGGCTGAAAACTGACGCCCGTGATCCACGGTCGCTCAATTCCGAATTCCACCAGTCGCCCGATTTCGTGATCGTTGATGCCCGGCTGTACGGTACACACGAGGATCGTATTCAGCCCGACTTCACCCAGCTGTTCGATCGCCTTCAGTTTCGTTTCCAGCAGCGAGGCACCTCGCAGTGTCCTGTAACCAGCATCCTCAAATGTATCGAACTGTAGATAGATTTCGGTGCGATGCTTTCGCTCGGCGATACTTTCCAGAAACGCGCGATCACGAGCTATGCGAATCCCGTTTGTATTGATCATCACAATGTCGATCGGCTGATCGCATGCGTATCGATGAATCGATTCGAATTGTGGATGAATCGTGGGTTCGCCACCGGACAATTGCAAAATTTCCGGCTGACCTTCGACTTCCACCAGGCGATCAATCGCGGCTCTGCAATCGTCGAACGACAGGTGCGTGCCACCGGGGCCGCTCACCGCAAAACACATCGGGCATTCGAGATTGCAGGCAGAATTTATCTCAAGCAGCCCGATGCACGTATGCTGTTCGTGTTCAGTGCAGAGCCCACAGTCATACGGACAACCGCGATCCGGTTCGATGCCAAACGAAACCGGAACTTTTCCTGGCAGGCTGTAATCCGTCCGATCGAACCACTTCGCATCACTGCAGACGAAATCCTCGCGGATGCCATGCACCGCGCACGACTTACGAAAATAGATTCGCCCGCCTCGCGAGATCACCTTCGCCGGTACAAGTGCCAGGCAATCCGGACACAGACTCTGTGTTGTGCCCAGAAACGTGTAGTGACGGTAAGTTGTCATGGCTTTTTTGCTTGATGCTCTGGCTGAATTCGGGGCAAATCACTCGTTTAACCGCGTGCCCATCGGGCCGCGCTTGTTCGCTGGATACAAAAATCGCGGCCCGTTGGGCACGCGGTTAAACGATTCAACTTTTCAACGCCCTTAAAAACCTGGTGACTTCTGGAATTGTGGATGCGGACTGATGTCTGCTGCCAGTCACAGAGTTGGTGCGATTTCAAGTGTGGCCAATTGCATGTGAAGGTAACATTTTTCACGGGAATCACAGTCGGCGGAGCGACTGAGCTACGTTGGCGACGTCGCTCCGCGACTCGCATTCCTGTCAGCGCCAGACCGAAAACACTGCGATTCGATTCAAGGAAAGAACGATCATGATCGAACCCTCGGCAATTCCGAAGCATCACGCCACAGACCCAAACCTGCAAACCCGGAACCACCCATCATCTCTTTAACGCACGAACGACCTTCAGGAATCCCCAGACTGTGAAAACGAATGCCGCGACGGTTGTCAGGCCTGCGACCACGAACACAATGAACATATAATGTTCACTTCGCGAACCGTAAATAGAATTCACGCCAAGACAGGTGAAGAAAAAAGTCACGCCGAACGTCAGCACCGCGACAGCAAGTCCTGTCGCGACAGAAAACACGATCGCCAATGTACCTGGCTGACTGCGATCAGATACAGACGTTGAAATGTCTGCGACCTGAGTCGCAAGGTAGGGGTTTTCTTCAGGTTTTGGTTTTGGTTCATTCATAAATCGGACAGAACGTATTAAAGGCTGATTCGCAGAAGACTCCCGGGTCATTGAATCGACGATTGCGATCCAGCCCTGAGATGGACTGCATCTCGTCTTCAGTGAGTTCAAAATCAAACAACTGCAGATTCTCTTTCATCCTCGCGACGTCTGTCGTCTTGGGGATTACGGACGTTCCACGCTGCACGCCCCATCGCAGCAAAACCTGAGCGGCGGACCGGTGTTGCTCCAATGCGATGCACTGCACGATCCGATGATCCAGCAATGATTCTGAAGCACTTGCCATGCCCAGACTGTAGTAACTGGCTGCTCCGAGCGGCGAAAATGCGGTGAAGGCA
>JAYUVA010000427.1:0-3161 GCA_043754375.1 Candidatus Kuenenia sp.
TCAACAAGTCCAATCTGTCGCTGCTTGAAAACGGCAAGGGCAAATGCCCCTTGCAACGCGCCAGGATAAAATTATGATATACACCAACGGCCGGCTATATGTAGGGAGGATGGGTTTGTCACGAGTGATCTGGAATGAAGAAGAGATTGATTTCGAAACGGTGTATCCGGTAACAGCTTTTGAAGTCGAGGAGCCATCATGAGCCGTCCCATCAAGAGTGTCCGCGTCAAGGGGTATCCATTGGATGCCGAGACCAAACGCATTCACGACGAAATTCATCGCACCGCACCGCTGGATAAAGACATTCTTCGTCAGGGACTTGCGAACAAAGCAGAATGCGAATCGCGTCAACGGGAGTTTGCAGATGTGATGATAGCGCTGAAGGTCGCTCGTGAAGCTGGGGGTTTGTCGCTGAGGGATGTGGAAGAGCGGACGGGGATCAACAAATCCAATCTGAGCCTCTTGGAAAACGGTAAGGGCAATCCGACACTCGAAACCATCCGCCGCATCGCCGAAGCCATTGGCCGCCGAGTGCTGATCACGGTGGAGTGATGCTGGTGTAGTCAGTTCGAACCGACCGACCGACGGAGGGCATACGAAACCGGTCGGACGGGAACTCCAGGAAGATCAGTCCAGCAACTTTGTACAGTTCCGGCCGTAGTAGGAATTACGTGTTCACAAAGGTCGTTTTCGGTTCGAAACTGATACCTGTCATTCTATCTGCAATTACTCGATCGGTTCGACCTGGATTTCGCCCAGATCGATCGGACTGGTCGGTGATCTTCCAACGAATCTTTCGGGCGTAATGACGATTTTCTGTGAATAGCGGGTCCGCAGAGATTGCTCACCCATTACGGGTACGAAGAATTGTATCTCGTGCGTCGCGACCGGAAGATTGAAAAGATGGAACGAGCCGTCAGGCTGAAGCTTGACGTGGTCGTAGGATTGCCTGCTACGGCCATCATTCAGCATTCTGGCGTCGATGTTGTCTGCGTAAATGTCGCATTCGTTCGTTACGATTTTGGGATCCGCCGGAAACATCACCCGTCCCACAACATCGGCCCCGTCCTTGCCAATGACTTCATGTCGCTCCTGTCCGGATAAGAGTCGGACAGTATCGTAATGCACATAGTTCCGTTCGCCGGACCTCGTCGAAGTGATCGTTTCGTCGTAGGTGATGATTCGTTCCCACTCACCAGCGATGCATTTCGGAAACGTAAACTTACCGGCTGCATCTGTCTGAATGTTTTGAGAAAAGCCGATGTGAGGGAGCTGAGATTCATCGTCCAGAAATTCATCCCTCATCAGGAGCTGCACACCAATATTGGCCGCCGGAACCCCTCGCAACCACAATTCTCCCTTCACACTTGCCCATGGCTGCAGTTCGAGTTCAGATTGTTGCATTAGTTCAACATCCATCAACTTCAGGTAGCCCGAGTCGTGGTCGATCAGGCACTCAAAGGGCTCAACGTGCGGTTGTAGCTGAAATCTCCCGCTCGTATCGGCAGTCGTGGATGAGGTGATCTGCGACTCGTCAACAACACCATTTTCGATATAAAGATTTTTGGATGTATTCGGCTTGCTCTCGCTCTTCGTGTAAATCATCGCCCCGGCTGCCGGTCGACCGTCGGGTTGCAGCACTGTGCCGGAAAATCCGTTATCGGCATCAAGACGAATTTGCAGCGAGATCGGAGAGTCCGGCAGTGCAGCCGCGTCAAATTCCTGAGACAATGCGGGACGGTAGCCTTTTCCCTGTATGCGAAACTGGATGACATGGTCGAGCGCTCGCAGGCTGGTTTCCAATCGGCCTTCGCTGTTCGACTGTTCTCTCGTCCAGCCCCATTCCCAACGGCCAGCTCGGTTGGATTTGAAGTGCGTTCCTTCCATGATTCTGGCGTTCGTGATCGGTCTTCCGTTGGCGGCATCAACGATGGTCATGGAAACCGGAATAACCGGCTTGCCATCGGGATCGATGACCGTGCATGCGAAGTCCTGTCCCTTGTCCGGCGTGCCGGTCGCTTCTGCTTCGCCGTCTTTAATTGGGCGACCTTCACCATCAACGGGAAGCACTCGCGGCGGATGCGGAGGCAGCGGCGTCAAAACATTGGCCTGAGCTGGGTCGGGGTCTTGTATCTGAAGCACCAATGGATCCTCTGAAATGACTGTCGCTTCCACTTCAAATCGATCATTCGCATGCCCCGCGTTGCCGCTTTTGTCTCGCAGGCTCCATTTCAGGATGGCGGCCCAGTGGTCGGTGATGATCTCTTTGTCGATGACGTAGTCGAATTCTCCATTGTCGGTTGTGCGAAAAGAATAATCGATGGCTTTGTTGTCGAAATAGTGCTGAACGTACTTTCCGGCTACCGGATTGTTGTTCGCATCGACGAGCTTCCCTTTCCCGATTCTTATCGTCCGGATTTCGATATCCGGAAGCTCGAACGACGTCGCATCCAACGGAACCGACCCGATGAGCTGCGTTGGTTTTGGATAAAGCATTGTTGCTTCAGGAAGCAGAGTCACTTGGGCGTTAAGACGCTTTCCCGGTAGGCAACGGGCAGTGAACTTGCCGTCAGCGTCGGTCAGCATAAGGCCAAGAGAAGTTCGACGTGGTCCGACCTGAAGCCAGACGCGAACATTTGCAATGGGGAGTTTTGAATCGGCAAGGACCAGCCGACCGGTAGCAGGGATTGTCGCTTGAGGCACAATATCAAGCGTGAGCGTTGATGCTGGCTGAAGCTCTGCGTATTGATCTTCCATCAGCCATTCCGGGTGTTCCGCGTTATGTGGCATGATTAATACCTTTCCGGCAGCCAGCGCCTTCACGACGAAATTGCCGTCCGCATCCGCGACGACGTTCGCTCGGCCTTCGCATATAACCGGCGGCGTACTGACAGGTCGGGATTGGATCGCGATTCGAGTTCCAGGCGGTGCGGTTCCGTGCAATCGCCCAACCGGTTCCAGCATCAATCGCCTCGGGCCGGTCAGGTACTCGCTGTAGAATTCCTGAATCCCGAATTCCTCTGTGACCACGCCGACTGCGCTGAGTACTTCGACGGGAACATGACGAAGTTGTACCTCGCCATTTTCGTCCGTCTTCCGCATCGTGAATTTCTTCAACTCGTCATCGGGAGGAAAACTGTACAGTCCGTGCATACCGTCCA
>JAYUVA010000428.1:0-6124 GCA_043754375.1 Candidatus Kuenenia sp.
TGCGCTTTCAGTAGCTTGGCTCTCCAGAGCCGAGTTTTTCGCTACGTACGGGGCTCGACTCTGGAGAGTCAAGCTACGATTTCGCGACGAATACTGCAACTGCGCAACTTCGCAACTTCAAAACCGTTGACTCGGGTTAAACATTCACCATGGCAAGTTATCAGGAAACAAAAGACCTTTCCGGAATGGACACATCGAAAATGTGCTCAACGACGCCCTCGACGGTACATCCAGCGTTCCGAAAAAGTAGTGATACTCAATTCGCAAAATCGACAATACACCTAAGGTAAATTTCCATACTCACCCTAATCCTATCCGGCAATCAAACTCAAACCTAGCGCAGAATTCGTTCGGCGAACAATTCTGCGGAAATGGCCAAGCCCGATGATTCAAATCGTTCCAGCAGGAGTGGTCGGATGCCAGTGGCTGCAAAGTATCCCTTCGCACGACGCTGCTCATCCAGACCTGTCTGCTTAAACGTGAAAATGTCGTGCATGGACAGCACATCGCCCTCCATCCCTGTGATCTCAGAAATTCGAATCACTTTGCGAGGTCCACCCATCAATCGAGCTGTCTGCACGACGATATTAATCGCCGAGGCGATCTGACGCCGAATCGTCCACATCGGCAGGTCAAATCCGGTCATGCCCACCATCATTTCCAGGCGTGCAATGGCGTCTCGCGGTGTATTCGCATGAATCGTCGTGAGACTTCCATCGTGGCCGGTATTCATGGCCTGCAGCA
Source organism: Candidatus Kuenenia sp. (assembly GCA_043754375.1). Taxonomy (GTDB): domain Bacteria; phylum Planctomycetota; class Planctomycetia; order Planctomycetales; family Planctomycetaceae; genus SXXK01. The sequence continues at coordinate 745 of JAYUVA010000428.1, forward strand.
TATCCAGCGCTTCGGGCCCACGGCATTCTCCAACCACGATTCTGTCCGGCCGCATACGCAGGGCGTTCTTCACAAGATCCCGCGTGGTGACTTCCCCGTTCCCTTCGACATTGGCAGGACGCGTCTCCATGCGCGCCACATGCGGCTGCTGCAACTGCAATTCTGCGGCGTCTTCAATTGTCGCCAGTCGCTCATCTGCCGGGATAAAACTTGACATGGCATTCAACAATGTCGTCTTGCCGCTGCCTGTGCCGCCTGAGATCAAAATGTTGGCTCGGGCTTCGACACAGGCGGCGAGAAACTCCACCATTTCCGGACGCAGCGCGTCCACACGCAACAAGTCTTTGATACCCAGGGGTTTGGAGCCGAAGCGACGAATGGAAACCAGGGGGCCGTCCACGGCGAGTGGTGGAATCACGGCATTCAGGCGACTGCCATCGGCCAGTCGGGCATCCACCATCGGACTGGTCTCATCCACCCTACGCCCGACACTACTGACAATCCGCTGGATGATTCGCAGCAGATGATTGTCGTCAATGAATTTTACTTTACTTAATGTGAGCCGCCCCGCGCGTTCCACATAAATCGTTTTTGGTCCGTTGATGAGGATGTCCGAAATCGTCTCGTCTTTGAACAGCGCCTCAAGTGGCCCCAGACCAAACGCTTCGTCCAGCACCTCGCCGATGATCTGATCGCGCTCCTGGTTATTGAGCAGATCCTTGCGACGAGCGAGTAACCTCTCTGCCGCAATCCGCAACTCGACGCGCAACTCCTGTTCGCCCATGGTCCCGATAGCGGACAGATCAATCTTACTCAGGACCTGTCGATGAAGTTCCGAGCGGATTCGTTGAAACAGTTCAGCACGCGGATCATTGTTCTCGAGTGGCTGAGATTCTTGCTGAGTTGCCTCCCAGCGACTGCTCTCGGATAACGACTTGGTTTCCGCATCGATGGCAGGGGCGGCGGTAATGCCTGGTTCGGCAGTCAGTTTTCCTGGAATCGCCGACGCCTGATCCACAGTCAATTCATGGGCGTCCTGAGCGGGGGGCAGTGACTCCTGTGTTCTGGTCGGCAGCGGCTTTGGTTCGGGTTTCTTTGATTTCCATAATGCCATGGTGCAAATCTTTATTTCATATCAGGAGTTCGAGCCCATGGATGCCATGAGTTTTTCAGTGACTAATTTGATGGCCTTCGAAACCGCAGAACGAGGACGCACCAACACGACCGGTTGTCCCGAGTTCGTTGCCTCGTTGGTATTGGCTGCGTCATCCGGTATCGTCGTCAACACTTTCGAACGCAGCGCGGACTCAACGTCCTTCAATCCCAGCGACTTCGATTGTCCGTACCGCCCAATGACGAACGCAACTCGGTTTTGCGGAATTCCATGATAATCAAGGTAACCCATGCAGCGTGCGGCGTGCTGTAACGATGTGAAGTCCTGACGCAGCACACACAGGATCTGGTCGGCAACTTTCAGGACTGTCGCCGATTCCGGCTGAAAATAGTCGTTCAAGTCGACCCAGACTGTGGAAAATCGCTGCCGCGCCAGCATCAGCAGGCGCAGCATGCGTTCCGGAGTCACGTCATCGATCTCACGGTCCGCAATCGGAGCCGCCAATAACTGCACGCCGCTGCCATGCGAGGCAAAGCACTGCCTGAACATCACATCATCCATACGCGAGATGTGTCTGCAGAAATCCGCAATCGTATGCACGGGTGCGACGTTCAGCATCGGGGCAAGATCTCCCTTCCGAAGATTCAAATCGATCAGGGCGGCCCGGCTGTGAATGCGCGCCGCCTCAACGGCGCAATTCAGCGTCATCGTTGTCGCCCCTGCGCCACCGCTGAGTCCGACCACAGCCACCACTTTGCCCGATGCGCGGCGAGGGCTTTGAGGCGAGCGGTCGATTTCCTCCAGAAAACCCACCAATTCTGCCTGAAACTCGGCTTCGTCGATAAAGCGTCCGACACCCTCTTTGAGCACTTGCAGGATGAATTTTGGATCCGTCGCCGGGCCGACCACACCAAACCGGACGGACGGTACCAACAGGACCAGCTCTCGAATCAGCCGCAGTTCCTGCGTCGGATTCTGCCCCACCGTCAGCAGAATCACCGAAGGCAGATCACGCAGACGAGCGGTGACTTCTTCATGTTTCACCCGCGCGACGTCTAACTCTCCAATCCTGCGTAACTCAGCTTCAATTTTTGAACCGAGTTCCCGGCCATCGCAAGCTACCAATATTCGCATGTCGGAATTCACATTGCTCCACGTGACGGTGATTTACGGGTTTAACCCGACCCAGCGGGGAGGAATCCCTTCGAAACGCCTCGCCTATGGCATCGGGTTAAACGAAAACACTCCTGATCGTCCCTAAATCAACAGACCGCGAGCGCGCATCCGCGAATTTTACACACCAAGAACCTCATGCCGGAGAGTCGCAGACATTTTTCATGGCACAGTCAAATCTACGGATACATCGTCAACTCAGTCTGACCGAAGGCCCGATTCCGCAGCTCGTTCACCAAGACCCTGACACCACCAGACCCTTTATTGAGCCCTGCCTCAGACTGAGCCACTTCCGGCATCGCAGGTTTTCCGTACACAGTCTCTTTGAGTTCAGTCAGCGACATCGACACCTGGCTCTCCGTTTCCTGCACCAGCGGAACTACGGCAAAATCGATCTTACCATGACGCTGCGCCCAGGACAATAGCTCCACCTCCTGCGGAGTGACGTCCAGCACAATTGTAGTGGCCGATTCGTAGGCCTCCATCGGCTTGTTGGTGCCTTCAGGCTGGTCATTCACCACAATCACTCGAATGGCAGACATCAGTGTCAGCGATTCGAACTGCGTGTTCCCATTAACATCATCCGAGGATCGTTGGACGTCCTCCGGTGTAAAAATGATGTCTACGCAGTCTCCAGCCACCAATCGTCCTGCATCGGATTTGATGCGATACGCCCGCTTTCCGGGTGAAACAAACTCGCTCAGACTTCCACGACGCTGCGAAAATCGGGTCACGAACAGAGGCTCCCCACGGACCAGAGCCACAAGCGGTTGTTTACCCACCACTTCAGCCATATCAGCTTCCAGTAATGCCCCCTCAGGGACTTCTTCCAGTGGTCGGACTACGGACATCAATGTGTCCCGAGAAATTTGTTCCCCCGCCGCAATGGCTCGAGCAGGTACCAGCAACGTAATACCAACCGGACCTGTGGCCGCAGTGTCCGGATCTGTCTGCAATGGCGGTGAGCTACCCCCCGAGGCCAGATTCTGTTCCAGATCGGCAATTGTTAAGTCCCGCTGGTCCATCGGATCGGCTCCGGCCTGACTCAACAGTGCAAGGCTCAGCGTGCCACGGGACTGCGACCAGGAGAGCAGTTCCGACTGGTCTTTCGACACCTCAAGAGTCACCGACAGTACCTGTTCGAAATCTGATTTATCATCTGGCGAGCGCTGCAGATATTCGCGGTTGATTGCAATGATCCGCATGCCATGAAGCAGCGTGGCGGTCGAAGACCCGGACGGACTGCTGGAAGGAGCGAAAATGACGTTGACCTTGTCTTCCGGTTGCAGCAACCCGGCATTCGAACTGGACGCATTGGGCGTGCTGATGGTGAAAGCCAGCATGCCTGCAGAGATCTCGGTACTCAGACTGACGCGCGATGCAACCTTTGACTTAAAGATCTGCTCACCCGCCTCCAGATCCACGCGTGCTACTTGCCCCGTCAGCGACTCCAGCTCACTTGCCAGAAACACACCTTCAGGCACGGCATCCTTCGGCGTCGCCTGAGTCGTCACCAGTTCTTTGGTCAAAGGCTTGCCACGGCCAATTTTTGATTTGGCGACAACCACATCGACGGTCGCCACGTTACCCTGTGCGGCTGTAATTTTGGGAAACATCGCTTGTCGGATTAACACGGCCGCCGAGACACCAAAGATCAGTGCCAGGCCCAGAGTTAATATTGCTCGTGTGCTCACAGAGATTTCCCGTTCCGAATTGAAGACCTACGAAAAGACATTCCACACGATTGTCAGGACAATCCCCACCGTGATCATGGCACTGAAGGGTATGAGTCGCTTTCTGCGTTCCTGTTGCTGCGCAACTGTTTGCACTCGTTCCAGATTGTCGTCAGCGCCCAGTTGGCGTCCCAGAATCATCAAACGATAGAACGCCACCTGAAGATTGGCCCAAGCTTCCCGATAGCCATTGTGCATTACCAGTAACACGACCGCATACACCCCGGTCGCCAAGCATCCTATCAGCAGGATCGGAAGCATCGGCTGCATTCCCAGCCAGGACCCCACAGCGGCCACGAACTTGACATCGCCAGCCCCCACCGCACCCCACAGGTATGGGAGCAGGAACAGCCCAAATCCCAGCAGCATTCCCGCTAGGCTATCACTGAAACCCTCCACGCCTCCGGTCCAGCCCCGATAGATGAGGCCCGAGAACAGCAGAGGAAAAGTGAGCAGATTATAGACTTTGAATCTCCAGACGTCCGTCGTCGCGGCGACCAAGGATGCTGCCAACACGACGATTGAAGAGATTGAGATTGACATTACGGACATTCTGACGTTCTTTGCAAGAACGTTCTAAGATAACAAGGATACGAATCAAGAGTGCGGGAAGGTACTGCCCGATCTGGAATCGGTTCCTCTCCCATTTCCGAATCCTCAAAGTAAAACGCGAAGATTTATACCATGCGGTCTACAACTGATAGAAACGCCAAAGCGTCAGCGAGGATCATAAGGCATTGCCTCGCTGAAACTTCGGGTTAATGATACAACAAAAACAGCCATCGATATTGGCTGCGTAAGGTATGCGGTACTCCAAATAAATCAACACGCCGCCACTAAAAGTATGATGGAGGTACAAGAAATAGCATACTAACTGCATTGCCAAAAACAGCTACGCCAATTGCAGCCACGATCCCAATTAACGCCACCAATAAACCGTATTCCACCATTGTGGGAGCATCTTCATCCATTATGAATTGCAGTAGTTTTCGCCACATTATCCTTACACCCTCTCGCAAACACCAGACTTAACACGAGCATTTGCTGCGCTCTAAACAAATCAATGGGCCACCACTATCAGAAAGCGATTGATTGAAATTACTACAGGATACAGGGTCTACAAGAAGCAGACCTGCTAATCTCGGTGCAGCTAAGATTTGGAAGGGCAACTTGCCAACAGGAAATTGCACATTTCTATCACCAACCCGGGATGCAAATGACATATCGACCGTATGTGCTCTCCCTGTGGTTCTTACAGTGATCCACTGACAGTTGTGAACAGAGCGGCGATGTTAGTGCCGAGAGTTGCCGCTGTAACGGCGACGACAACGGCAATCAACGCAACCAGCAGGCCGTATTC
>JAYUVA010000429.1:0-3091 GCA_043754375.1 Candidatus Kuenenia sp.
AACTTTGAACGATCCGATGCCATTCATCGACAGTTACTGGCGCAGTTTCCGGACAGCCCGTTTGCGGGACAGGCACGACTTTCGCTGGCGGAGAGTCTGCTGGAGGCTGGACAGCTTGAACCGGCGCTGACGGAAATGGAAGCCATTGTTTCTGATGTACGGTATGGCGCGATGGAAAAAGAGCGAGCTCTTTTTCACGTGATCGAAATTCGGGCCACGGCCCGCGCGTGGCAGCCAACGATCGTGGCTGCACGAACATTTCTTGCCGATTTTTCCGGCAGCCCGCTCACGCCGCAGGTGCGACAGTTTGCCGGCGACGCACTTCTGCAGCAGGGTAAGCCTGATGAAGCTATGCAGATTCTCAACGCCCTGCACGAAGACATCATCAGTGAAAAAGTGAAAAAAGAAGACTGGGTCGATCGCGTTTGGGTGGTCCTGGCCGAAGCGGCGTTGGCGAAACAGGAATATGACAGAATTGATTTGCTGCAGGCAGAATTGACACAACGCAGTCCTGAATCACTGTTCGCGTTTCAACTCAACGACGTTCAGGGCCGCAGGTGGAAACAACAGACGCCGCCGGACTTCGTGAAGGCGCGGGATTATTTCCAGCTTGTCACGGCAGATCCTCAGGCAGAAGGCACAGAAACGTCCGCTCGCTGTCAGTTCTTAATCGCAGAGACGTACGTCATGGAAGCCAATCATGAAACGGCCGCGGCGGAATACTTTAAGGTCTATCTGAATTACGCAGGTCACGATGAACTTCGGGCTCTGGCTCTGTTTCAGGGCGCGGCCTGCCAGGTGACGCTGAAGAAAACTGAACCTGCCATTCGAGATTTTCAGGAATTGATCAAAGAGTTTCCTGCGTCAAATCTCGTGAACAAGGCGCGCGAAGAACTGAAGAAGCTTGAATAGCCAGATCCGCCCGGCGCTCGCGGGGCGTTTATTTAAAATATACAGTCAGCAATTTTGTTTAACCCCGAGCCGCAGGCGACGGATTCCGGTGACGCCGTCGCCGTCGGCTCAGCCCGTCAACACTCTAAAATCCAGGGAACGGTCTTCTGTGACGACTCGAATTCTTGTCATGGCAATTGTCGCTGTCGCGTTGCTGATCACTTGCCAGTCGATGGCGCAGGATAACGCTGGCAGTTCACCCACGGGTTCTGCAGCGGCGGTTGATAGTGCAGGAAATGCCGCACCGGCGACTCGCGCCGGTATTCCCATGGACCCGCTGGGAATCGCAGATGCGATGGGACGACCGTTTACTGTTGCGTTCATTCTGGCATCTGTGATCGGTGTCTGGTCAGTCGTTGAACGGCTTGTCATCCTGCGGCGGAGGCGGGTGATCCCGAGGGCGTTTGTCGAACGTTTTCTGATGCATCTGCGCGCGGGCCGCATGGATAAGAACGAAGCGATCGCGATCTGCCATCAGAATCAAAGCCCGATGGCTGATGTTTTCATGCACGGCGTCCGCAAATGGGGTCGCCCCAGCGTGGAAGTCGAACAGGCGGTCCTCGATGGCGGTGAACGGCAGGTGTCCCAGTTGAAAAAAGGTCTGCGAGTTCTGAACGGCGTTTCCACACTCAGCCCTCTCATCGGACTGCTCGGAACCGTTGTCGGGATGATTCAATCTTTCAACGACATCGCAACCGCTGGTGCCATGGGCCAGACTCAGACGCTCGCGAACGGCATCGCTTTAGCATTGCTGACCACAGCCGTCGGGCTGCTGATTGCAATCCCCGCCATGGCCGCCTATCTGTACCTTGCTGGCCGAATCGATTCGATCGTGATGGAAATGGACCGCCTCGGTCAGGAGCTGGTGCATCTCGTTTCCGCCGAAGCCTTGCGGGAACGAGCCGTCGTCATGGCTCCGAGAAGCGAAGCCGCACAGGCAGCGGCATCACCCACCGCCACTCTGGCTCCACGACCTCGCAAGCCGGTGGCAGAGAAGTAGGGCATTTAGAACTGCGCGAGGAACCGCATATCGTTCTCATAGAAGCGACGGATGTCATCGACGCCATAATGCTTCATGCAGAAGCGTTCGATGCCAAGACCGAAGGCGAAGCCCGTGTATTGTTCGGGATCGTAGCCGACAGCCGAAAACACGTTGGGATCAACCATTCCCGCTCCGCCGATCTCCATCCAGCTGTCGCCCCACTTCATATCGACTTCGACCGATGGCTCTGTGAACGGGAAAAACGACGGGCGAAACCGGATTTCAACCTCGGGCCCCAGGAAACTGCGGGCAAACAGACTCAGGACCGTCTTGAGCTGTGCCATCGTGACATGGCGATCGACCATCAGACCTTCCATCTGATGAAACATGCAGGAATGAGTCGCATCAATGGTGTCCGGGCGGTACACGCGACCGAGTGACACGATTCGCACGGGAGGCTGAGTATTCTCCATTGTCCGGATCTGCACGGTCGAAGTCTGACTGCGAAGAAGGACGGGGCGACCGGCGGCGACGGATGCGCATGCTACGTAGAAATTATCCAGCGGATCGCGGGCGGGATGATCTTCCGGGATATTCAACGCTTCAAAGTTGTGACGTTCGTCTTCGATCTCCGGGCCATCGACGACGGTGAACCCAAAGCGTCCCATCAATTCACGGAACTCAGTCATCACCTGCGTAATGGGATGCAGATGCCCGATCCGAGGTCGTTCGCCGGGCAAAGTCACGTCGAAATCTGACGCAACCTTTGTGGTCTGCGACTTCAGTTGTTCAGCCCGCGCATCCAGCGCCGCTGCGACACTGGTGCGGACTTCATTGAAACGCTTCCCAACCGCTGGCTTCTGTTCGGACGTCGCAGTTCCGACGAGCTTCTGCAGGTCGCGAACTCGGCCATTCTTCTGCCCCATGAATTCGACGCGGACTTTTTCCAGTGTTTCCGCATCCGTTGTGGCGGTAACGGCCTGCAAGGCGGAGGTTTCAAATTCATTGAAGGCGTTCAGGATGTCCATGCGGTACTCCACGCGGCATTAGCGGATCAACAAAAACGGGCGATGCCTGCCGTAAAGCAAGCTCGCCCGATTCAGAAATTCAATTGTGCTGACGTTCGATCAGGCAGCAGAGACTGCGCTGCGAGCCTTT
>JAYUVA010000430.1:0-4387 GCA_043754375.1 Candidatus Kuenenia sp.
AACCACCGTGATCGCGGGGGACAAGGTTCGACTGTTGCCGCAGTCGCTGACCTTGGATGGACAGGAAACACGTCATCAATTACTGGCTGAACTCTATTCCGGCGACGATGCCGTTGGACCTGCCGATGTGCAACTGATGACCGACAATCCTGCGATTATCAGAATCGATGGCAAGACGATTCACTCCGTCTCCAATGGCGAGGCGGTCGTAAGAGTCGTTGGTTCGACAGACGAATCCGCCTCCGTGCAAGTCACAGTATCGGGTGCGGAGCAACCGTTTCAGTGGTCATTTCGCAACCATGTCGAACCGGTGCTGGCAAAACAGGGATGCAGTTCAGGTGCGTGTCATGGTGCATTGGCAGGGAAGGGAGGTTTCAAGCTGTCTCTGAGCGGATATGATCCTGAGCGAGACTACTTCAATCTCGTGGAACTGCAAAGCGGTCGCCGTGTGGAACCAGCAAACCCGGCTGCCAGTCTGATGCTCACGAAGCCCTCAATGGCCGTGCCTCACAAAGGCGGCCTGCGGTTGAAGACGGATTCCTGGCATTACAAAATTCTTTCCGAATGGATAGCGCAGGGAGTTACAAAACCTGCTGAGGGCGATCCAAAACTCGACCATCTGGAAATTCTTCCTCAACGTGTCACGCTGAAAGCGGCGAGTGTCCAACCTTTGATCGTGCGGGCTCATTATGTAAACGGACGTGTGGAAGACGTGACCCAACTCGCAAAATTTTCTTCCTCTAATGAAGCCGTCGCAACTGTTGAGACAGATGGTCTGACGACCGTCGTTGGTCCGGGGGAAGGCGCGGTGACCGCATGGTTTTCCAGTCAGATCGTGATTGCACGGATCGTGGTGCCGTACGATCACACTCTGGATGCCGCGGTCTTTACCTCTGCGGCACGCCGCAACTTTATCGACGACAACATCCTGCAGCAGCTGCAACGTCTGAATCTGAAGCCGTCACCGCGTTGCTCGGATGAAGTGTTTATCCGCCGCGCATTTCTGGACACCATCGGGACGTTGCCGACGAGCACGGAAGTTCGTGACTTCCTGGCTGATCAAACTGCTGAAAAACGCGACCGCATGATTGAGGCATTGCTGCAGCGACCGGAATTCATTGATTTCTGGGCGTATCACTGGTCCGATCTGCTGCTGCTGAATGGCACGGCTGTCAACCCGGAAGCTGTCAATGCCTTCTACAAGTGGATTCATGAACGCGTCGAAAAGAATACGCCGTGGGATCAGTTTGTGCGCGAAATTGTGGCGTCCCGAGGTTCCAACATCGAACACGGAGCGACGAACTTTTACGCCATTCATCAGTCGCCGGAAGATATGGCCGAAACCGTCAGCCAGGCGTTTCTGGGGCTGTCCATCGGCTGTGCGAAGTGCCACAATCATCCGCTCGAAAAATGGACGAACGATCAATATTACGCCTTCGCGAATCTTTTCTCGCGAGTCCGGGCCAAAGGCTGGGGCGGTGATGCTCGCAGTGGCGACGGAAAGCGAACTCTGGTCACCGTGAGTTCGGGAGAACTGGTGCAGCCGAAAACCGGTAAACCACAAATGCCTACGCCGCTGGATGCAGAACCGATTCCATTCGATGCTCCCGGCGACCGTCGCGAACACGCGGCCGCATGGCTCACATCTCCTGAGAACGCGCTGTTCTCACGTTCGATCACAAATCGGATCTGGAAGAATTTCTTCGGTGTCGGGTTAGTGGAACAAGTCGATGACATGCGGACTTCAAACCCGGCCAGTAATGAAGAAATGCTGGCAGCCGCATCAAAGTATCTGGTGGCGCAGAAGTTTGACCTGAAGGCATTGATTCGTGCGATTCTGCAGTCCGAAACGTACCAGCGCAGCAGTACGACACTGCCGGACAACGCGGGTGATCAGCGACAGTATTCTCGCTACTTTCCACGTCGATTAATGGCGGAGGTTCTGCTGGACGCGGTTTCACAGGTGACGGATGTGCCGACGGAATTCAACAAGATTGTGTTCCTTGGGTCTGACGTTAAGGATACGAAAGATTATCCGAAAGGAACGCGAGCCATCCAGCTTCACGATTCTGCAGTCCAGTCGTACTTTCTGCAGACATTCGGACGAAATCAACGTCGGATCACTTGTGAATGCGAACGATCCGATGAACCCAGTCTGGTGCAGGTGCTGCACATCTCAAACGGAGATACGATTAATCAGAAACTGTCTGCGACAGACAATCGACTCACAAAATGGTTGACCGAAGCAAAGTCCCATCCGGAACTGCTGGATGAAATCTTCCTCACCTGCCTGGCACGCTTGCCGAGTACCGGCGAGAAGGACGAATTGCTGCCACTGCTGGCTTCAACCGCAGCAGAAGAAAGGCGTATCGTGCTGGAAGATCTGGTCTGGAGTATCCTCAGCAGCCGTGAATTCCTGTTCAACCATTGATGATGGAAATATGTGCAGGGTTGCACGGTGATTCAACACGAGCATGGCAGATCAAAGCTGCCCCATCCGCTCAAGGAGCTTCTCCCAATACTCCAATTCTGTGAGCCGCAAGGCGCTAGCGGCCTGTTGATTGAGTCTTGTTTTCGAACCGAAACCCATACTAACCCGAAGCGCCAGCGAGGATTTCCGCCTTTTTCGCCTCGCTGGCGCTTCGGGTTGGTATTAAATCAACAGACTGCTAGCCGCGGGTGAATCACATGCAAAACCGGCGGCTAGCGCCTTGCCGCTCACAAAACCTCAAATCTGACCGCGCGGAGTATAAACGATTCAATCAACAGACCGCTGGCGTGTACCGGCTGACAGAAGAAAGCGAGTGCCATTTCCCATTCGTCGTCGGATTCACAACTCAGCCTGGCATTTCACGTAGCGCAAGAGAAGAGCCGTCGCGAAACCCGCACTTCGCGACGGCTCAGACCCCGAAACTGCTCAACTGCAGTGAGGACGAAAGACTGATTTCAGCACTGGCGTTCCGCTCAGACCGCACCTGAATCGGGACGCTGATTCCGAAAGACACGTCTTTCGGAATCGACCGCATCCAGCCCAGCGTTTATTCAGCGGCAGTTCCGATGACGTTCTCTTCTTCTTCTTCCTGAATGATGATACGAGGTGTCACCATCAACATGATGCTTTCCGTTTCTCGACCAACCCCGCTGTTCTTGAACAGGCGGCTGACGTAAGGAACCTTATTCAGAATCGGCACACCATTCATTTTGCGACTTTCTCGCAGTCGCTTGATCCCGCCCAAAAGGACGGTCCCTCCGTCAGGTACACTGACGGTGGTCGAAACGGTGATGTTTGAAATCACAGGGAGCTGAACTGTGCCTTGTGAGGAACCGCCACCCTGACCTTGCTGACCACCTTGACCACCACCGCCTTGACCACCACCGCCTTGGCCACCACCGCCACCACCGCCGAAGCCGCCGCTACCGCCTCCCCCCGCGCCGAACGCGGTGGCGGCCTGCACGGCCAGTCCGAGAAGCGCGAGGCCGGTGAATCGAGCAGAGCGGTGAGTGTGCATGGTGGTCAGGATCGCATCCTTCGGGGAGTCGTCACGGGGCAACCGGCGTCAGCGACTGCGCCACCGCGACAAGTTCGTCGGCCGGAAAGGGGCCGCTGATCGTGTGGAGCACCCCGCCGTCACGCCAGTAGAGATGAGGTGCCGTCTCCGGGCCGAATGCGTACGTCGCCGGGAGACCCCCCACGGTGACCGCGGTTTCGGTGAGCGGCCTGCACTCACTGCCGAACGGGTCGCCCGGCCAGTCGCCACCGACGGCGCGCCGCTGGGTCACGTCGATCTGCTCCCATCCGCGGGCGTAGACGGCGGCGAAGAGCGATGGCCGCGCGGGAATGGATGCTTCGGGCCCCACGATCCCCGAACGTGGCGCATGACCACTGACAATCAGACGAAAGCGCGCCGGCAGGGCCGTGGGCAGCTCGGGAACGTAGGGGAGGTTCTGCGCGGCGACCGTGGCGGCGGTGCGACGAAAACCCTTGTCGTCGCGAAAGGCTCGTGCTCCCGGGCGCAACGGCCGAAACGTGCCGGTCGGTACCGCGGGGCTCGTGCGCACGTGCAGGCCGGTGAGTCGAATCGTCTGCGTCCGGGCGCCCGCCCGCCGCGTCACGATCTTCAGGGGCACGAGGGTCTGGGCGTCGAGATCGATCGTCTTTGTGCCGGCCTGGTACCCGGCACAACCATTGGGCCCGAGCGAAACGGTGCCGCGAAGTGCCGACCGCGTCCCGACTCTCCCGGCCGTCAGAGTGATCACTCCGGCACGCGCCTGGGCGAGGAGGGTCTCCAGCGACGGGTCGATCAGGTCGAACGCGCCGTAGCCATCGGGTCCCGCCGCGAAGGTTCGCCGCACGACGCTCCCACCTCCTGCGAAGGCGGTCGTCTCC
>JAYUVA010000431.1:0-5577 GCA_043754375.1 Candidatus Kuenenia sp.
ACCGGGGCCACTGTCGTTTCGATTCTGTGCTTTGCCGATGTGTCATCGCCGCTGGTCTGGATTTTTTTTCTCACAGTCTCAGCGTTCACGCTACTCGGCGCTTCCGATGACTGGATTAAGCTGCGCACGACGCGGAATGGCCTGACAGCGAGGAAAAAGCTGGTCTTTCAATGCCTGATTGCATTTTCTGCGGCAGGAGGAATGCACCTGTGCAACTCCGAACACGGCCGCGCGGGGCGGATCGGAATACCATGGATGGATGGCACAACGTATTCTGGCTGGTGCTGGATTCTCTGGGCTGCGTTTGTGATTGTCGGTTCGTCAAATGCGGTCAATCTCACGGACGGTCTGGATGGACTTGCGAGCGGCTGTTCAGCGATCACATCAGTCGCCATGGCAGTTGTCGTCTGGAGTCATGCAGGGGTCGGATTCAATGAGACTGACATCCATGGCACGGGTCATTCTGTCGCTGCGATAAGTTATGCCGCGCTGGCCGGAAGCTCGCTTGGGTTTCTGTGGTGGAACCGGCATCCGGCAAAAGTCTTCATGGGTGATGCCGGTTCATTGCCGATCGGTGGATTGCTGGCAATCGCAGCATTATCGACCGGCAATGAATTGCTGCTGGCGATTGTCGGCGCTGTCTTTGTGGTCGAGACACTGAGCGTCATGCTGCAGGTTGGCTGGTATCGGCGGACGCGGCAACGAGTACTTCTGTGCAGTCCTCTGCACAACCACTTTGTGTTTCGCGGAGTCCCTGAAACAAGAATCGTCGCTGCGTTCTGGCTGGCGGCAATGATTGCTGCTGTGGCTGGGCTGACAGCGGCGTTCTGGTGATTTTCTGCGTATTCCGAAAAACAAAGGCAACTGATCTATTGATTTGGAAGCGATGAAAGATATAACGCCGCGCGGCGAGGTTGATTTGCATGGTGCAATGAAACTCTTGCGACCCGTCGAAGTGACTCAAGAGCTGTTTTCCGCGAGTTCATCCGACGGGCAGAGCGTCCGCCAAAAAACACATGTGGAGGTGAAGAGGGGTTCGGCCTGTTGGCATCATTCCCTCGCCCCTGGAACTTTTGCTGAAAGAGCGATCGATCCAGGAAGAGACTCGTTATCAATTTGCTTGATCGTTAACCCGGGATGGAGTCGGCCGGTGTTAACTCGAGTCTGCCGACTTCTCAACCATTGCGTCGGCGTCGCATTACTCTTGTTCGGAAGATTGACTGGCTGCCTTCAGGAACTCCATTTCCTTTCGTATTTCAGATGAATTGAAACGAAACGGGAAACGGATTTTTAGCCTGCAATTTGTTTCGACCTGCGTGTTTTCCTTAGGATTCTTAGAAAATCCGTCCTGAGAAATCACGGTAATGACGTGTGACCAGACGCAGATCGCGGAGATTTTACAAATATGGACGAATCGTCATTCGGTGGGGAGAGTTCAGAACCTCCATCCACCGGCCCGGAGCATGATGACCCTCCAGGAAGTTCAGGACGCCTCGGTGTCCTGACCGTCGTAGAAGGAACTGCTTCTAAATCCAAAACCCACCACAATGGCAAGTTGTCAGTTTTGAATCTCGTTCGAAACTCTGCCCGACCGACAACTCCCTCCCGCCAAAAACCTGCCAATGGACATGCTGTCGCTGAGAGAGTGGCTGCGTCCCCAGGCCTGCGCGATCGCAATGGTGTTCGACTTGACGCCGCCCATCATGCAGGAATTCCGCCGCGTAAGGAAAATCCCCTCACCGTCCAGTTTCGTGAACGCTTCTATCCGGATGCGACTGACGAAGATTGGGACGACTGGCGCTGGCAATCCCGGCATCGCATCAGGACGCTGGAACAGTTTGAGAAGATTCTGGAACTGTCCACCGAAGAACGCGATGTCCTGTCCGACGGCGGTACGCTGCTTCCAACAGCTGTTACGCCATACTACATGAGTCTGCTGGATCCGGAAAATCCGTTGCAGGCGCTGCGAAAAACGGTCGTTCCGACGACGCGGGAATTTGTCCGCACGGCGGGTGAAGCCGATGATCCGCTGGGCGAAGATGGACACAGTCCGGTCCCGGGGCTTGTTCATCGCTATCCGGATCGAGTACTGTTACTGCCACTGGATTTCTGTTCCACCTATTGTCGCTATTGTACTCGTTCACGGGTGGTCGGGCACGGGGAAATTCAGCCAAATGTGGAACGTCTGGAAGCCATCTTTCACTATCTGGAAGAAGCAACTCAGGTCCGCGACGTGCTGATTTCCGGCGGTGATCCGCTGGCACTCAGCGATGAAAAACTCGACTGGATCATCGGACGCCTGCGTCAGATTCCCCACATTGAGTTCATTCGAATCGGCACAAAAATGCCCGCTGTCCTGCCTCAACGCATCACACCGGAACTGTGTACGATGCTGCGAAAGTATCATCCGATCTGGATGAGTGTCCATTATCTGCATCCGGAAGAATGCACGGTGGAATCAAAGCAGGCCTGCGAACGACTGATTGATGCCGGCATTCCACTGGGCTCACAGACTGTGCTGCTCAAGGGTGTCAACGACGACGTTGAAATCATGAAGCAGCTTGTCCACAAACTGCTGTTGATGAGGGTTCGTCCGTATTATCTGTACCAGTGCGATCCGATCAGTGGTTCGTCGCATTTTCGGACGCCCGTTTCAAAGGGTCTGGAAATCATTCAGGGGCTGCGTGGTTTCACCACAGGCTATGCGGTACCGACATTCGTAATCGATGCTCCCGGCGGTGGCGGAAAAATTCCGCTACAGGTCGATAGCGTGATTGGCCGGGACGGTGACGACTTGCTGCTTCGAAACTTCGAAGGCAAGACATTCCGTTATCCGGACCCGATTGCGACCTAGCCGTTGTTGCAGTCCAGGACTTAACCTGCTTCGCACAAAGTACCGGCGAGCGGCGTGGCGTCTGCCCGCCGGTACAGTGGCGATTTCGGGTATGACTTTTACATTGCGAGGGCTCAATAAGGCATCATGCACTGTCATTCGTGGATTGATGTGTGCCACTGGCTTTGCCAGTGCTTCCTGCAAATGGGGAGCACTGGCAATGCCAGTGGCACGCAACCCATCAATGAATGCGTGACAGAGCCGTAGCCGGATTCGTCAGAATTCGGAGCCCGGCCATGATTCAAACCGTAATCTTTTCCCAGGAAGTTGTTGTGTCCGACGAGTTTCTATGTGCACGCTGTGCAAGGCACTATTCGACGTGTTGTCAGAAGACGGACATCTACGTGACGCTGGGAGATGTCCGCCGCATCGAGAATGCCTCATCTTCCGCCCACTTTACAGAATACCGTGCGCCTGAGGATGCGTCGTACGATCAGTCCGTTGAGGATCCGTTCTGGCAGCATCATGTGTTTCAGCCGGACGGAACACGCAGAGTCCTCAAACAGCAGTCGAACGGTGACTGCCATTTTCTTGGTCCGCTGGGATGTACGCTCGCAGCGACGGTCAGGCCTCTTATTTGTCGGCTTTACCCATTTGATTACGATGCCGAGGGACTCAAGCAGCGACCAGCAGGTGGTTGTCCGGTGGAACTTCTGCGGCCGCAGCAACAGCTGCTGCAGGTGCTGGGAATGGATCGTAACGAAGCGGAACGGGTTCGGGCACAGTTGTACGCTGAACTGCCGGAGAAAGAAGACTCGAGTGCAGTAACGGAAAGCGCGGCGGCATGAAGATCGGACTGACCTACGACCTCCGCGAAGCATACCTTGCCGAAGGATACGACGAACTCGAAACGGCGGAATTTGACCGTGCGGACACAATCGATTCGCTTGAAAATGCCATTCGGTCGCTGGGACATCAGACGGATCGGATCGGACATGTGCGGCAATTGGTTAGTCGTCTGGCCGCTGGCGATCGCTGGGATCTGGTATTCAACATCTGCGAAGGCCTGCATGGAATCGCCCGCGAAGCTCAGGTTCCCGCGCTGCTGGAAGCGTATGGCATACCCTGCACGTTTGGTGACCCGGTCGCAATGTCCGTTTGCCTGCACAAGGGACTGACAAAGACGCTTGTCGAAAAATGCGGCATGCCGACTCCGCAGTTCGCCGTCGTCGAAACGATGAGCGATCTCGCAAAGATCAATCTGCCGTTCCCGCTCTTTGCCAAGCCGATTGCCGAAGGCACGGGTAAAGGCGTTTCGCCTGCGTCGTGCATTTCATCGGCGGCTGAACTGAGCGAAGTGTGCGAATCACTTCTCGCGAATTTTCTCCAGCCGGTGCTTGTGGAAACTTATCTGAGTGGTCGTGAATTCACTGTAGGGATTCTGGGGACAGGCGACGACGCACGAGTTCTGGGAACGCTTGAGATCGTACTCCTGTCCGATGCCGAACCTGGTGCCTACTCATATGTCAATAAAGAACGCTGCGAAGAACTAGTCCGGTACGATCTGGTGCGATCAGACAACGATCCCGAAGTCGCGGAAGCGGAACGCATTGCACTCATCTCATGGCGTACACTGAACGGTCGCGACGCGGGTCGCATTGATCTGCGATCGGACGGCGACGGCCATCCCAATTTCATCGAAGCCAATCCACTCGCCGGCCTGCACCCCGAACATTCCGACCTGCCGATGATCGCCACCAAAGTCGGCATGAGTTACCAGGAACTCATCCGCCAGATCGTGGAATCCGCCGCCACGCGAGTTTGATCGCTGGCAAGTCCGGCACCTTCTCCAAAGGCAAAGACCCTGCCCTGCATCCGGTGTCAGGCGTGGTAATGCAGGCTGTCGGCCAGCCACGGATCCTTCTGCGGCACGGGGGCCACTGAGGTGAAAAATCGCATGAAGCGCAGAGGTATCAGACAACTGAGACCAGCCATCGTGGCGACTTCGGGAATGCCGAACACCGGAGTGCTTCAGGTCACGGGTGGAATACCAGATCAGCATGTACTGACTGAACCAGATATACATCCAGAAGCAACTGAATCCCCGCAGAAGTTTGCTGAGATCATGCAGGTGCTCGTCATGAAACACGTTGGCGAGCGGACCGTGTCGTCGCAACAGGATGCAGGCCACAGCATTCCCAAAGCGCCGTTCATTCCGCAGACAAAACATAAGCACCTCGGCAGAAGTAGTTTGGCATAATATCGTTTAACCGCGTGGGCAACGCCCCGCGATTGGCAGCGAAGCGCGGCCCGATGGGCTCGCGGTTAAACGAAGGAACTTCTCCGCTGGTGCTTACCCATGTCAGACGCAACGGTTTCCGCCCCATAGCGCGATCGAGCCCACACCCAACTGCGCCGTCGCTTACCATCAGCAGTCGTAATCCACGCTCCGGTGCCGAAGTCCACCTGGGCTTCTTCGCCAGCAGCGACTTCCATGCGTCGCACGAGCTGCGGTGTCTTCTTCTGGAGTTTCGAAACGTAACGTCGCACGCTGTGGTACTTCGCCGAGAATCCGTACTCATCGACGAGATCCTGCCAGATCCGCTGCGAGGTCAGGCCCTGCTCCAGCTTGCGGATGATGTCTTCACGCCAGGCGTCACACTCGCTGCGGGAACCCACCGGCGTTTCAGCATCGACCGTCGTCGATGTTGAGTTGGCAGGAATGCCGGGCGAACATGTCTCCA
>JAYUVA010000432.1:0-8619 GCA_043754375.1 Candidatus Kuenenia sp.
CAGATCCAGTGCCGATCGACATCACTAGCTATGTGCGACTGGGAATCGGTGGCAGGATACTGTCAGAAGCAGATTCTGATCGCGGACTCCTTTTGCTGGACGGGACCTGGCGTCTGGCCGCGCGGATGGAACCGTTTTATCAACACGTCGAAGTCCGATCGCTGCCCATCGTGCAGACCGCGTATCCTCGCAAGTCCGAAGTCTACGCGGACCCCAGCGAAGGCCTCGCCACCATCGAAGCTCTTTACGCAGCGTTGCGACTGCTCAACCGCGACACGACCGGCCTGCTGGATCACTACCACTGGCGCGAACAGTTCCTGGACTTCAATCCGTGGCTGAAGACTGGAACGCCGCGAAACTCCTTCAGCAACGACGCATAGGGTGAAAGTCCATTCCGACCGGCATTTTCTACGACGACGGATCGCTGCGATCCCGATTCCCGGACGCCATTGAAACCGATGTATCACGAACGATCGGCCACGCCGGACATCCGGATTTACCGGTTCTGCGGGCCACCACCGCAGAAATCGGCTTTTGGTAAACTGGAACATAGTCAACGATTATGCGATATTGCCAGACAGGCCGGGATACTGCCACGAAACTGTTGAATTGTGGCGTTCCGGCAGTTCTGATTCTGGACGTGAACCAAAGAACCTGTCATCTTAAGCCGTTTTCCGGAAGTTCCTGAGATGCTATTCGGCGTTCGAGGGTAACCGACGGCGGGCCAGTTTCGGCTCGAATTGTGTTCTGACTTGCAGCTTGAAATTGCTGACGTTTCCAGGAGGCTGCAAGTTTGAATTTCCGAAAAACCAACGAGACATCGACGTCTTCCTGTCTTGGTGAGCCTATGCCTGTTGTTGCCCGCTGCATTCAGACCCTGAGTGGTATTGTTGCTGTCAGCCAATGCCCACTGATCGTGCTGACGTTGTGCCTTCCCTGGCACGGATTCGTTCAGGCGCAGGAAACTACCGAGACAGCCGCGCCGGCTGCCGCTGAACCGACTGCCGCGAGCGATGAAGCCGCCGCCGCGGAGGTTCCCGCTGCCACAAATCCACCTCTGCCGGGAAATCCGAACCAGGACTGCATGCAGAAAATCATCGATCAGCGTGCGCTGACCCTGAAAATTCGTGACATCAATAATCCGCTGGAGCGATTGCCTGAAGCAAAGTTTCTGCAGCTGCGGCGACCAGTCGCAGCCGGTATTCAAGCAGGGGCAGAAGGCGCTGCAGATCTTGAGAACCTGAGTCTGGTGTTGCAGTATCGACTGTTTCAGGCGACTGATCCGAAGTTTGTGGCCGTTTCCGATAACGTCAGGAATCTATTCAATGAAATGGACCGCGAGATTCGCGGAGCAGGTGGCCAGGCTGGAAACGCGCAGCGAACGAAGGCGTATCGCCAAAAATACTGTGATACGGTGCTCGCGGTGGCAAAGAAAATGTTCGACAACAATCTGGATGCCCGCTCGATCGCGATTCAGATCATCAAGGAATTGTATGTCAATAAAACTGCGCCAGGACTGACGGAGAATCACAGCGAATCCATGATGGCATTGCTTGGTCTGCTCAAAGATCCTGATCAACCCGATTCAGTCAAAGTCATGGCCGCTGCGGCGATCGGTTATGTGCTGTCCAGTATGTCGGTAATTCCTCAGGAACAGGATAATGTCAGTGATGCAATCGCAGCAGAACTCGATCGTACATGCACTGAGGTTCCTTATCAACTGATCCTGGTGGATGCACTGTTTAACGTGACGCAGCCCCGAAAATCGATCGGTCGACGGGACACCAACGTCATGCGCACGTTTGTCAAACTCGTAGACGATCGTGCACGTCCATTACAGGTCCGTTGCCGCGCAGCCTTCGGAATTGGTCAGGGTGCCTACGACGCCAAAGTGGATTTCGATCCGCTCACATGGAAAGTCGCCAACCTCGCTCTGGAAGCCAGCGTACACTTCAATCAGGCTCCTGGTGATCCGGCATGGCAGCAATGCGGTGCGGATTTGTTCTTTGCCTATCGCCATGTCGACAAGAACGGTCTGACGAAACAACCGCCGATGCTGCCACAGGGCATGATGAACCGCGCGGCGACATCGGTCCCGGTGAATGAGTCCGGCAGTCTCAGTGCTTTCAAGATCGCGGTGCCGCTGGTGGTGAACAGTGCCAAAATTCCGCAGGCTGATCAGGTGGAATTGAAGGCATGGATTGATGCCAACAAGGCACTGGAAAACAAGCCCTGGGAATAGGGCCGAGAGCGGACGGTTTCCCGGCATCTGATGAGTATAAGTCCTATAGGTCGTATCCGACCTGTTCTTCAGCCTTTCGAGCCTGCCACAGGACATCGTTCCTGCCATCGTCATTAGCCGCTCGCGCAAGCACGAACAGCAGATCCGAAAGCCGATTGAGACAAATCGGGATGGCAGGATTCAACGGTTCCGCTTCTTGCATTCGTAACACATCCAGTTCCGCACGCCGACACACACTGCGTGCGAGATGCAATTGAGCCGCAGCCTTTGTGCCGCCGGGCAGAATAAAACTGCTGAGCGCTGCCTGACGTTCGGTAAATCGATCGATGAGTCGTTCCAGATGTTCCGCATCGCTGCTCGACAGTCGCGTGTTCAGCAGATCGGGTTGCCCGTCGGCGGGGAGCGAAACGCACAGATCCGCTCCAAGGTCAAACAGGAACTGCTGCAATTCACGCAGTACCTGGCTCACCTCTGCCGTTGTCCCTGCGGAAATCGCCACACCAATCGCACAATTGGTTTCATCAACCGAACCACCGGCGACAATCCGAGCATGTAATTTGGAAACTCGCTGCCCATCCCCCGTGCTGGTCATCCCACCATCGCCGCTTCGCGTGTAAATACGATCCAGTCGAACCATGATATGTGTTCTGTGTGTGAGTTCAGAAAGGTACAGCAGGCATCGTTGAACCCGCAGTCGCAGACCAGGCGGTCCAGTCAGCCACAGGTAAAATTCGTTCAGGACTCATTCAGGATTCGCATACATCGCTCGCAATTCATCAAAAAACGGCTGCTTGAATCCCTTCAGCCAGAACTTCACCCCATTTTCGTGACGAACGGCTTTGATCGGAGCCTGCCCCAGGACCAGCAGCACCAGCGACCCGATCAGGCTGATGAGTCCCAGCGGCACCAGCATCTCGGGAACCTGCGAATCTGCGCCGGCAATGATGAGGGCGAATCCACCGAAGAAGCCCACAATTCCGGCAAAGATCATCCAGCGTTTTCGGTTTCTCAGTCTTCGAGACAGGAAGTAGCTGGTTTTGCATTCTTTGCGGAGCAGCAGGTACACGATCAGCAGGATCAAAACTCCTGCAAAAAGCGTGATGTAGATCCACTTGGGAACCCACGTTACCGTTTTTTTGATCAGCACAATATCTTCTGTGTTACCGGTGATGACACAGATGGCAGGCAAGGCGACTGGTGTTCCGCACATGATTAGATTGCCGTCCACATAAAAGCGGTCTGTCGGGTAGGCGGAAACTACGGCGGGAGATGAGGAGCCACGCACAGATTCCGGGGCGGCGTATGGGTTTTCTTCATCCACAAGATCGTCCTTTGGGATTCCAGTATCAGCAAACAACTGAGGACGAATGGTATGCCGCCGCACAGCCCATTGGGCAAGCCTGTCGATTTGAAATCTGAAATTTCAGATCAGTCAGTGATTTCCTGCGGACTCACAGCACGGTGCTGGGCGGCGGACAGGTAGCACGCATCAACCAGAGCCATCGTATGCAGATTGTCCCTCGCACTGATCGTCGGCGTGCGTTTCTGTTCCAGCGCACACAACAGTTCGGCCATCGGTCCGATAAACGCATCCGGAAACCACACACTGTCCCAGCGCGGCGAATGCCATTCACCTTTGTCATGCACGGTTGAATAGTCAATCGTGCTGGGAACTCGATCCGGATATCCCGGCCAGCCAATGGTGCCGCGCGCGATTCCTTCAGTACCTTCGACACGCCAGCGGATGCCGATGTCGGCGGCACTTCCTTCACGCGCCGGACCGCTCCAGACGTCATCCCATGAAGATGCCCGGACACCGCCGGGGAACTCCAGAATGTACAGTGCGATCCCGTCACGATGCGCGAACTTCTGTGCCGTTCGCGGATCCGGCGCGACGCTGGCGAAGACCCGTTCCGGATTACCGAGCCAGTATCGGAAAGTGTCCAGATGATGGATGCTCATGATCCGCAGTGTGACCCAGCCCTGACGTTCCTGCCATGGCATCCAGTGTGGAATCGCCCGCATGTCGATTGTCGCAAGCACTGGTGCTCCCAGCGTTTTCGCCGCAATCAGCTCGCGACAGGCATGTACCGACTGATCGAAGCGCATATTCTGATTGACGGCCAGCACGATTCCCGCCCCTTCGCACAGATTCACGAGTTTCAGTGCTTCCCGATAATCCACGCCCAGCGGCTTCTGAGCCAGAATCGCCCGCAGTCGGTGCGGCGCACGCACAGCGCGGCGGATCATGTCCGCCTGACAATCCGGCGGCACCGCAATATCCAGAATCTGAACCTCCGGATGCGCGACAACCTGTTCGACGGAATCAACGACACTCTGAATGCTGTGTCGAGTTGCGACGGCGGACGCTGTGGCCCTCGTCCGCGACGTGATCGCGACTGGATTGAGTCCATGCTGGCGATACGCCACTAACTGGCAATCGGCCATGATGAACCCGGCGCCGACACATCCGATCCCGATAGTTCGGTGGGCCGGAAGCCGGGGCTGAATGGATTCAATCAGTCGGGATGTTTGCATGGAGGAAGATGTCCATCCTACGGCGCAGCGGGCTTTGGTTCAAGTTCGCAATTGATGACATCCACCATCTGCCGCAGGCGACCGACGGCTTTGCGATTAAACACCAGATTCAGACGCGGCAAATGGGCAAGATGTGCGTCATCAACTTCCAAACGATGAACGGGGGCCTTTTCAATTTTTCCACTTTCGCAAATGTCGCTGAAATCGTTGTTCAGCCGAGCGACAAATTCATCAGAGGGCTCAATATGCAGACGCAGAATCAGCAGTTCCCGCACGAATCTCATGCTGTTGTACACACTGTAAAAGCCCAGCACTTCTTCGACGGCTTCTTCCACGCTGTCTGTGACTTTGAACAGTGACAGATCGCCCGGTGAGATCAGGCCGTTGTCGAGCAGTTCGTCACGGACATATTTCAGGAACGCAGTCCAGTACGTCCCCCCAGGTTCGTCCAGCAGCACAATCGGCATCAGATCGCGTTTTCCGGTCTGCACGAGCGTCAGAGATTCGAACGCTTCATCCAATGTGCCGAAGCCACCCGGACATGTGACGAGGGCATGGACTTCTTTGACAAACAACAGCTTCCGCGTAAAGAAATACTTGAAGTTGACAAGTTTCGGGTCACCGGCAATCACCGGGTTTGCCTCCTGTTCGAATGGCAGCAGGATATTGAGACCCATGGCCATTTCTCGACCGGATCCGCGATGGGCGGCCTCCATGATTCCTCCGCCGGCACCCGTCACAACCATCCATTCTTCTTCCGCCATGCGGCGACCGAATGCCTCTGCCGCTTTCCAGCACGGATGATCGGCCTGCGTGCGTGCCGATCCAAACACCGTCACTTTGCGATGCCGACGATACGGCGCAAAAACCTTGAAGGCATACCGCAGTTCTTTCAACGCGCGGCTGAGGATCTTAAGATCGCCGCGGGTGGCACCGTCGCGTTGCAGCTTGTCGGCGGTTTGCTTGATTTCCTCGATGAGTTCCGAATGCTGCTTTAGCTCGACAGCATGCTCGATGACATCCGTTTCGGATTCATCGACGTGCTTGAGCGGCGTGCGTCTTTGGGGATTCATGTTGCTGGTGCTCTGTCAAGGCTTCGAAAAGGGGTCAGGAACCAATCGCCAAATGGCCCAAAGGGTGCTCCGCACTATTAGTTCCTGACCCATTTTTTTAAGCCACAAATCCTCAAATCATGCTTGACAGAGCACTAACTCAAGAGCGCCTGCATCGCCTCTTCGCGCGTCTTGTAGATCGCCCAGATGGTATCGAGAGCCGTAATTCGCAGCAGCTCCAGAGCCGTTTCATTGGCCCCGCACAGAACCAACTCGCCGCCGTTTTTCTTGACGAACTTGTGGCAGCGGAGTAACAGCGCGAGAAACACAGATCCAAAATAGCCAACTCGACTGAGGTCAACCACCACCATTGGTGCTTCCTGAGAAGCAAGCGGCTCCATCACCAGGTCTGCGGCCTGTTCGACCAGATCCCAGTTGAGTGAATCGACATTTGCAGCTGGTGTCACGACAACTGTATTGCCATGCCATTCGATCTGAAAACTATCAAGCACTTCTGACACAATCGTCCCTCCCCATTTTTGCGATGATTCCGCAGGCTCGAATGCTTACCGGAAACCGCGTGAAGGGGAAAGGCTATCGGAATTCGCCTGCGCCGCCAAGGAAGGCGGCCTGAACTACGACAACCAGCCAAGAATTCCGGCTGTCGTGACGACAACACCCGTCAGAAAAAGTATGCAGACGATGATCCGTCGGATAAACTGCTGCCGACGGTCTCGGATGGACAACACCGCTTCCAACATCGCCACGCGATTGTAACGCAGGACTGCCGTGTCCGTTTCTTTGCCCGGTGCGACGCTCCACCCGGAGTTGGAATCTGAACGGACGCCAGAACTCTTTGCGATTGCCGAATTCACGAGAACACCGTCTTTCAATTGGTCAAAGGTGTGAATCATGCCTACTTTCGCCGCAGGACTTTGAAACCTGACTTTCCGCAGTTCGACAGTTTCGCGCATTTATTTGCACCGATACCACGAATCAATTTGTCACCCTGTTCAACAGGACACTGCAATTTTTGCACTGGCTCACGGTTCCTGAGGGTCGGAAAAGGATTCACTGTACGGTTGATGATCAAACGCTGATGGGACAACCGTCGGAGAATTAAAAGGGAGCCCGCACCAGCGATTGGTTTTTCACATTCATTCCTCTCCGTGGAGATTGATTCATGGGAGAATTGTCTGGCAGAGTTGCCATTATTACCGGTGCAAGCCGGGGAATCGGGTTTAGCTTGGCTCACCATGCCCGACCACGTCAACTTTCTGGAAGCCATCGTGCTGCCGAATGAACAGCTTTCCGTGGGACGTGGTTCGAGATTACATGCGGATCGTCTGCACCCGATCAGGGCCGACGGAAATCATTTCAAGCGGCTTGCCGACCAGTTTCTTCACATCATCCACGTATTGCTGAGCACTTGAGGGCAGATCAGCAAATTTTGTGATCCCCGTGATGTCTTCCTTCCAGCCGGGGACACGCCGCAGCACTGGTTTTGCGGTTGCCAGATCTTCGCAACGGCTTGGGAAGTCGCGCGTCACGTGGCCGTTAATGTCGTACGCTTCGCAGATAAACAGTTCATCAAAACCACTCAGCACATCCAGCAACGCAATCACAATCGAATCGACTCCACTGATCCGAGCGCTGTAGCGCGTGGCAACGGCGTCCAGCCAGCCACAGCGGCGAGGCCGTCCGGTGACTGTGCCAAACTCGTTGCCGGCAATTCGAATGCGCTGGCCGATTTCGTTGTCGAGTTCAGATGGAAACGGCCCACCACCGACACGCGTCGTGTAGGCTTTCGCGACACCGATCATCTTCCTGATTTCTCGCTCCGGCACACCGCTGCCGCTATGGATTCCACAGCCGGAACTATTGGACGAAGTTACGTACGGAAACGTGCCGTGATCGACGTCCAACAAACTTCCCTGAGCCCCTTCGAACAGCAGCCACTTGCCATTCTCCAGTGCGTCCAGCAGATACGTTGTCGAATCCGCCACCATCGGACGAATCCTGTCAACCGCCGCAGAGTAGTCGGCAATAATCGCGTCGGCATCCATCTGCTCGCAGTCAGGATTAAGGGCATTCAGGATGATCTGTTTGAACGGCACAATTTCACGAACCTTTGACGCGAATGCGTCGCGATTGATCAGGTCGCCCACGCGGATCGCATGAGACCGACCGACCTTGTCGCGGTAGCAGGTTCCGATGCCGCGCATCGTGGTTCCGATCGCAGCCGCTCCTCGAGATTTTTCCAGAGCCGCTTCTTCCAGCAGATGCCAGGGACAGATCACGTGGGCTCGATCACTGATCATCAGCCGACCGCTGCAGTCATGACCTCCGGCCGCCAGACCGTCCAGCTCCTTTAGGACCGCGTGCGGATTGACGACGACTCCCGGCGCAATGACCGATTTGACGTGACTCTGCAGAATTCCGGTGGGCAGCAGGCTGAGCTTATACGTCGTACCGTCGAACTTGACGGTGTGACCGGCGTTGTTGCCCCCCTGGTAGCGAACGACGATGTCATGTTTTTCCGTGAGCAGATCGACAACTTTGCCTTTGGCTTCGTCGCCCCACTGCAATCCAATCACTGATGTTGCCGGCACTGAATCACTCGTCGAGAAAAGAACGCGGCACCCCTGAATGCTGCTCGCGGTAACACCGTGCAGCAGTCGTTGCAAAAAGAAACCGGACATCGGTACACACCGACGTCCGGTCAGGAGGCGTGCGGATTGTACAGTCCACGTTCCGATTCAAAAGCAGCCCGGGCTGTTTTTTGCG
>JAYUVA010000433.1:0-5222 GCA_043754375.1 Candidatus Kuenenia sp.
CTGATTGCCGGCAGTCATTCCCTGTATGACGGCGCGGCGACCGACAACCTGTTCGCCTGTTATTTCAATCTGCACAAAGTCGTGCGTCACGAACTGATCGCAAACGGCCCGACGTTTGATACCGTCGATACGGATTTTCTGGCCTGCGATCATCCCGATTTTCATCCGACGGACGTCTTTGAAGACGCTGACGGAAGCCTGTTGATTGTCGATACCGGCGGCTGGTACAAAGTCTGTTGCCCGACATCGCAGCTTGCAAAACCCGATGTGCTGGGCGGCATTTATCGTGTCCGCAGGAAAGATGCGAAAGCCGTCACTGATCCGCTGGGACTGCAGATCGAATGGAACACGGTCGATTCGAAGACGCTCGCCGGATTGCTGTCCGACGATCGCCTGTTTGTTCAAAGACGAGCGACCGCGATGCTGCGATCTCAGGGAGCAGGTGCCGTCGCCGCGTTATCAGACATTGTGTCACATCACGCATCCTCCATCGTTCGTGGCCGAGCCGTCTGGGCGTTGGCTGGAATCGATGCAGATACGGCTCGCGCGGCTGTCGCCGTGGCATTGAAGGATCAGGATGCGACAGTGCGACAAGCAGCAGCGCATTCCGCCGGGCTGTGGCGCGACAGGAAAGCACTGCCGCAATTGCTTGAGCTGGCAGGCTCCGACGACGCCGGGCCAGCCCGAGCGGCCATGGAAGCCATCGGGCGCATTCGCGACCCAGACAGTGTGGCTGAGGTCCTGAAAATTGCCGACTCTCTCACATCCACTGGACACGATGCTTCCGGGGCTCCTGCGAATGCTGCGGAACGGATTCGGGAGCACGCCTGTATCTATGCCATGATCGAAACAGATGCCCCGGAGCAAATTCGACCGGGTCTCAAATCGACGTCGCCAAAAATACAGCGTGCAGCATTGGTGGCTCTGGATCAAATGCAGGACGGAGGTCTGAAGGCTGAAGATGTCCTGTCACGCATGAATGCGAAAGACGCTGTTCTCCGTGCAACGGCGGTCTGGACCGTACGACGTCATGCGGACTGGGGTATGTCACTCGCCGGATACTTTGACACCCGCCTCGCGAAGGTCGCCGCGTTGTCACCTGAAGACCTGGAACTCACGATCGATCTGCTTGCATCACTCGCTGAGTCATCAGAAATCCAGACATTGCTGCTGCGACATGTGGAAGCAGACGGCGATCCTGCAATGGACTTGTGTCTCAAAGCGATTGCACGCACCACGCTCTCGGCCACGCCGGCAGCATGGCTCGATGCACTCAACCAGCAACTTGCACAGGCGAACGATCCCAGCGTCGCCACCATTGTCGCGGCAGTCCGCAGTCTGCCACTGCCAAAGGAAGGCCATCCCGAATTACAGCAGACGCTGGCAATCGTCGCTGCAAGGGCAACGTTGCCCGCAGATGTTCGGCTCGCGGCATTGAGCGCTGCCGGGCCGGATCGAACGTTGGATGAAAGCACATTCCAACTCTTGCTGGCGATGGTCACTGGCGATCAGGCACTGAATGATCGCACGACGGCCTGCAACTGTCTGGCTTCCGCGGCACTCACGCCGGAACAGTTGCACGCACTGCTGACAGCGGCGAAACAGGTCGGCCCGATGGATCTGCCGAAACTTCTGCCTGCGTTTGAACGCGAAGGTTCCGAAGCCTTCGGAATGAAACTTCTGGCAACACTGACAGATTCCAGAGGCCTGCGGGGGCTGCGAGCTGATCTGATCACGCAGTTGCTGAAGAAATATCCTGAACCCGTGCAGACTGAAGGCCATAAGTTGCAACGCCTGTTGAATGCGAGTCTGGAAGAACAAACGGCGATGCTGGAAACGATGCTGGCCACATTGCCTGAAGGGGACATGCGCCGCGGGCATGAGGTCTTTATGAGTAAGAAAGCCGCCTGCAATGCGTGCCACAAACTTGGTTACGGAGGCGGACGACTGGGGCCGGATCTGACCAGCATCGGGCGTGCCCGAAATCGCCGTGACCTGCTGGAAGCAATGATGTTCCCGAGCATCAGCATTGTGCGCGGCTACGAATCCGTCTCGGTAGAACTCCACGACGGACGAGTCGTGAGCGGCATCGTCACAAGTGAAACGGGTAACGAAATTGTCGTCTCTGTCGATGCTCAGAAGACGCATCATATTTCACGCGGCGACATTGCCGAGATCGTGCCGTCAAGTGTTTCTCCCATGCCCAACGGCCTCGCCACCGCGCTGACTCAACAGGACATGGCCGATGTGATTACGTTTTTGTTGAGCAACGAACGTTGAAGTCAACTTTCAATCAGATTGCAAACGAGCCTAGGGCCGAGTAACTGGCCGACCGTAAGTGTCACCATCCTTGCCACAGATCCTGCGCCGCGATAAAACTCAAGCCTGAGCGGGATAAAATCCCTGATAAGAGCTTTATCCCGGGGGACTGGCGGGATAAGTAAATAAGTTCGTCTTCATAGAACTTCACGATGGATACAGTTTACATCGAGACGTCAATTGTCAGCTATGCGACAGCAAGGCCAAGTCGCGAGATTCAGATCGCTGCGCTTCAGCAGCAGGCACGCGACTGGTAGAGTGTCGAACGCCAAAAATTTGACCTCGTCACTTCGCAATTGACTCTGGACGAAGCTGCACTGGGCGATGGACTTGCGGCTTCTGAGAGACTCAAACTGCTGAACGGACTTCCGCTGCTGGACATCAATACTGACGTTCAGGCGCTTGCCCGCTTACTGCTTGCTGCACACATGATGCCGCAAAAAGCTGCCGCCGATGCATTGCATGTTGCGGTCGCAGCGGTCAGCGGTGTAAAATACCTTCTGACACTCAACTGCAGGCATATTGCAAACGCACATGAGCTTCCTCGCGTCTATAAGTTGCTGGAGCGCGAAGGTTTCGGCGGAATGCTTATTTGTACTCCAGCTGAATTTCTGGGCAGCAATTGAATGAGAACAACACAGCCAATACTTGATGAACTACACTCCATCCGCGAGCAATTGCTTGCGGATTCCGGCGGGACATTGGAGGGCCTTGTTGCCCGCATACAAAAAGAGCAGGAAGTGTCAGGACGCATCATACGGAAAACAAGACAAACAAAAATCGGGATAGAGGTCAGACCTGCGGCTGCACCCCTTCCACACCACCCGGCGAGCGAGTCCGCACCGGGCGGTACATTTCCCAGTAGTGAGCTCCTGCCGGAGGACTAACAGACTCACAAACCTTGCTGTGAGGGCTGGTGTCACCGCCATGGCTGGCCAATTTGTGAATTTGTAGGGTGTGACAAGCGCCAGCGCAGGCAGACCATGTCAGCGATGCGGTGTGCCTCCGCGTTGCTTGTCACACCCTACAGTTTGCGCACGGTGAATCATTGGCCGACGGTGAGTGTCACCTTCCTTGCCACAAACCTTGCCACAAACCTTGCGCCGCGATAGAAGTAAAGCCTGAACGGGATAAAATGCACAACAGGTGGTTTATCCTCGACTACTGGCGGGATAAGTATTGAAGTTCGTCGAACTTATCTCATTCGCCGTCTTGGAAGGGTTCATACAGTTAACTCAAATGACACATGACCGAGCCAAGTTCGTGACTTTCGACGGGCGATGGAGGGGCGAGCAGATAAGGGAATCATAATAACTACGGGGGTCTTCACTGCTGATGCAAAAAAAGAGGCTCGGCGTGACGGTGCAAAGCCAATTGAACTGGTAAATGGCGATAACCTTGTCGAGCTATTTGAATCGCTCGAACTCGGTGTAACGCCACGAACCACCTACGATATTGACGAGGCATTCTTTGACGAATACCGAGTATAAAGCATCAGGAATCGAATGCGTCGATCCAATTTTTTGTTTGCTTCCACACTACCTGAAAGGCCTTTGGAATACAGCCTGCGCCTGCGGCTCGCCGTTAAACGAATTTTCGCCATTCGTTCCGCAACAGTGAAACGCAGTGCGAGATTGACAGAGATCGCAGGCTGAACACAACTCTGTTTTTCCACTCTGGCTTCCTGCCAAGTTTGTCGGGTAGACTATCAACACGAATTCAGTAGTTCGACAGTCGGTCACCGGCATCGCAGCTGCACCGGTTCGCAACCTTGCAGTGGCATCAAAACGTGTGCGAGGGAGTATCGGTGAACAAACGCCTGACGGCAGTGATCCAGCGAGAAGACGATGGCTTCGTGGCGTTTTGCCCAGAGCTCGACATTGCCAGCCAGGGGGATTCCATTCAGTCTTCATGTGACAACCTGCGCGAGGCTCTGGAATTGTTCTTCGAATGTGCCTCGCCGGGTGAAATCGAAGAGCGTCCTGCCGATGACGTATTCGTGACACATGTTGAGGTGACGATTGGGTAAACTTCGGGTGCTCTCCTGCCGTGACGACTGCAGCATTCTCGAACGTCATGGTTTCGCACACCGACCGTGGCAGCCAAATTCGAGTCATCAGCGATCGTGCTGCCACTAAGACAGAACGCAAGGAGCATGAAGATGGCAATTTCCCCTGATGAATCCGTAGTGCCGGGCGACGAAATGCGTTCTGAATACGGTTTTTGGAAGCTGCACGGAGTCATCCGGGGGGAAATATGCGGATGCGTGCGTCGTGCGTAACGAACCGACGCGAGTGCCAGCCACTTGACGCGATCGCATAATGTAGCCATCTCGCTCCGTCGAGATGAGCATTGTTCTTTCGCGTTCTGTTGGCAAGTGCCAGTTGCAATGATCGCGATCGTCGATCACTCCTCGTGGTCAGACGATCAGCCGGTCCGTCAAATTCTTGAGCAGAATGCCTTGCAGGGTGAGATTGTCATCAATCGATGTATGCACCAGATTTTTTCCCCACGTGGTATTCGTCACGTTGATATTGTTCGCTCCGGAGACGCTGTTCCCTTTCAGCAAAAAATCCTTCCGCTGAAAGAAATTGTCATGGTACGCGGTGCCGACTGGTTTACGCGTTTCTGAACTGATGCCGTTATGCCGAATCGCGTCGATATACGCCGTATACCTGAGTTTGTAGCCCTCCGGAGCAAGTGCTGTGTTGGCGTTCAAGCCAACGGACAACTCATATGTGGCCCCGCCGCCCCAGCTGTAGCCGTAAATTGCGACATTGTCGACGTTTCGGTCGAGTACAGCGCTCACGACTTCATCATAGGCGGCGCCTTTTCCTGTCGACTGAACCTGCCCGTGTGCAAACATCTGCACATCGTAACCAGTGCCATATAATTTGCCGGCC
>JAYUVA010000434.1:0-5856 GCA_043754375.1 Candidatus Kuenenia sp.
CAATGTCATTCGCTCCAACTCTCTCGCGTTGTGCTGCAATAATTCATGTTTCCAGAGTTCTCTACGATTTTCGTAACATTCACGAGCAAGAGACTGAGCGAACTCCTCCTTGGCAGGTAGCCCGTGTTTTCGGAGATGTTCCGGAATTGACCAAACGCCAATGATGAATACCCGGTCCGCCAGACTGTCAGGAATTGCAACTTTGACTTCATCCAGACGACTCACTTTTTCATCAAAATCCACAAGCAAGACCATCAACCGCAACGTATTCCGCTGCATTTCCGCAGCGTGAACTTCTCGAAACTCATCACGTACTCTGGCCCAACCACCGGCACTCGGCAATACTTGGACGGAACGCGGTGCGACGCATGCGTGACTTACAAAACCGTTGGCAAGCTGTCGGTTTGCGTCATCCTCCGGCAAGATCATGACATGCGGTCGATACCTGTTTACGCTCATAGTTCGACATCGTTTCGGATCAACGCATTGACAAGATCACCATGAATCTTGACATCCGCAATTCGACGCACAAGGGTTGGCTCCAAGTGGCTCCGGCGAAACAACATCAGAGTGTTTTCATCAGAAAACTGACGAATTGCCTCAGAGTTGTGTGAGGTGACAATGAGTTGTCCTCCTTTGCTCTGAAAAGATCGACGAAGCTCCATCACAAAGTGCCCCACTTCCGAAATCGACAGAAAGTTGTCCGGCTCGTCCCAGAAACAAAGCAAGGGGCCGTAGGCAGCATTCGATGCCAGCGCCATTGCGCAGATGAAAAAGCATTTTTCGCCGTCCGAGAGCGCTTCGAAAGGCAAGCTCAGCGTGGCTCTGTCCTGCCGGAACTGCACCAGCAGACTTCGTGAGTCCTTGCCGGTGTTCGGATTCTTGATGTCCTCAAAATCCTCCATGACCTGTTTCACAAAACTGTCTATGCGTGAGTATGCAGCAGGTGATTGAGAAATCAATCCCGAGAACCATTCTCCAAAATTCGTCACTTCCCGATTCGGAGCGAGACTGTCACCGTCCGAATCCCCTGTGATCGCACTCGGAACAGGAGCCAGGATCAGCATCCGAGCAAGCCAGTTCTTGAAGATTCGCAGTGGATCAGATTCAGACGCCTCCTGTATCAGCGGGAGTGCAACAAGATGCCAATCGACAAGAAATTTCGCTTCTCCTGCGGTACTCGTTCGCGCCAGCACAACCTGCGCTTTTTGTCGAGCGTAAATGTCAGCGCCATCGCAGATCAGTCGTTCTTCAGCAACCCGGATTTCTTTGAATCCCGTTGGCAATTCAAGCGCGAGGATGTATTCATATGACCGGCCGTCAATGCCAACTTCAATCTCAAAACGGATCGGAACATCGGACCTGTCTCTTGAAAAATCCTTCGGATTGACGAGTTGTCCAACCCGGTTCGTACCGCGCGCGATACTCTGCAAAACCTGCAATGCGAAACCAACGGAAGACTTGCCAGCACCATTCTTACCAATCAGTAGCAGCGATGTCATGCCGGATATTGGCAACTCGAAATTCTCGAGGCATCTGAAGTTGTGAATGTAGATTCGTTTGATCATCACGTCCCCGACGCGGCCGTTGAAAGATGTTGAAACTAACCACTTTGTCGCACGTTGAACTCGGTCAACGCAGAGTCAAATCAGCACTTGAAGAATAGCAGAATGCCAGACGGGCCGAAAGACTCTGCGCAAATGGATCCGCGACTGCCCTCCGAAAGCAAATAGGGAGGATTTGGTACCGCATGATACGTGAGAGTTTTGCAAGGCCATCGGAATCTTCTCGACACATCAGGCAGATTCTGGAACAATCATGGCAGGAAAATGGATCTGATCAGCGTCAGTCGCCCAGACAGAGACAAGCACGATGAGCACGGTACGAATCAATGAGGCAATCTCGGTCGCGGACTATCTGGCGGGAGAACTCGTTTCAAACGTGAAGCACGAGTACATTTCCGGGTCGGTTTTCGCGATGGTTGAGGCAAGGAATGCCCGCAATTTGATCGCAGGCAATGCCCTCCTCGCGTTTGGCATTCGACTCAAGGGACAAACTTGTCGCCCATTTAACTCCGACACAAAGATCCGCATCAGAATGCGTGACCACGTTCGATTCTACTACCCGGATATGTCGGTTGTTTGTCAGCCAAACGATTTATCGGAGACCTTTCAGGACCAGCCAGTGGTGATTGTTGAAGTCCTCTCCGAAAGCACGCGCCGTCTTGACGATGGCGAGAAACGCGACGCCTATTTTACAATCCCGACGCTGACACACTACATCCTGCTCGAACAGGACAGTATTGTGGCGGTCGTGTACCGACGGGTCGGTCAGAATTTTGAGCGTCAGGAATTCACGGATCCCAACGATGTCATTACGCTGGACAGCCTGAGTCTGAGTCTTCCGCTGCGGGAATTCTACGATGGCGTTGTGTCTCAGTAACCAGCGACGACAACATCGGCAGATTCTGCGTGTTTCAGCGACGTCAATGCCTGATATCGGGGGTAGGCCGGACCAAGCGCAGCGTCGTCCCGGCAGGTGTCCGCCAATTGCCGGAACGGCGCTTCGCTTGGTCCGGCCTACAGACGTGCTGACGAGGCATATTGATGCGCGCACGGTTATCCAGTCGCGATCACCTGGCGATTGCTTTGCCGTGTCGGTTTTGCAACGCCTGCTAAAGCTGCGAACTCCGATTCGACGATCAGTCACTTGGACTTGGAAAAGGGGTCCGGAACCAATAGCCAAATGGCCCAAAGGGTGTTCCACACTATTGGTTCCTGACCCCTTTTCCAGGCCTCAGCACACAGACGACCGGCAGTTCCTGCCGGTGTATGGTAAATCCAATCGGTTACAGTCCCGAGGAAAGACAACGGAATGTCAGGGGCGGGGAAAACGGAACATCTGCGACTGGGCTTCATGGAGACCATGGAAGTCGATGGTCGCGGTCACATCGGTGGGCTGCTGATCACAAATCAGAACGGGCGCCCGCTGGAGTTTCAGTGTACGACTCCCGTCAAACCCAATCGCACTCAGGAAATCCTGTTTGGCGAATCGCTGCGTGCGTGGCTGCTGGGCGAACTCATCGGCAGTACGCTGCTGGATCGAGTTTCCATCAAACCGAACATCATCATTACCAGTGATCCAAATCTGCTGGAGCTGCGCAATCACACATCAATCCCGGTCGCCTGTGCGGCGGATGCCAAATCCAAAGTGGTAGAGCAGAGCGGAACCCTGCGCCTCGGCGGCAGCATCCTTCGATTTCACGGAAGCCATGGGCTGGATGCCGAATTGCTGTCGAAACAGAAGCACCTGATACCCGATTCCGCCGACCTGGCTGAACCACTGGAACGCGTTCGCGAAGCCCTGGCGGAAACCGTTAAGACGGTGTTTGCACGATGAGCGACTTTGAATTTGACAATGCAGCCGGGAATCCCCCGGATGTCATCGATCCAGCGCTGATCCGCGAAGCAAAACGCGGCACTCGAGTCGATGTCGCGCAGACTGGATTTAATCCGGCACTGGGACGATTGCCGACGATTGAAACACAGACGGTCTCACTCAATACGGTGCTGGACTTTGTGCCTTCGTGGACCGCCAGACGAATTCCCGTCAAGTGCATCGGACTCACGCTTCCGGAAGGCATGGAGTTCCTGCCTCCTAAAGTTGACACGACGAAGTCATCTGACGGATTCGAACTGAAACGAATCGGCCCGCCGAAGAAAGTTGTCGAAGAAACGGGCGACGGCGAAAAACCACGTAAGGTCACTCGGATCAAACCACCGTCTGATGCGTTGTCGCTTCAGGATCGCCTGTTTTACCTGCTGCAGCCGCCGCTCGAATCGTGGCTGGCCGAGCAGGAACTCATCATGCCGTTCGAGCCGTTCGGCTATCAGTATGAAGGCATCGCGTGGCTCTTCTCCAGCCATTCCGCACTGCTGGCCGACGAGATGGGACTCGGTAAAACGATGCAGACCATCACTGCCATCCGCCTGCTGCTGCGAAGTGGTCAGGCACGGCGGATCGTACTCATCTGCCCGAAGCCATTGATTCCCAACTGGCAGCGGGAATTCAAGATGTGGGCGGAGGAATTGCCAGTTGTCACTATCGAAGGTAACGGACAGCGACGGCGGATGCTCTGGACCATGCCAGGTATTCCGATTCTGATCGCGAACTATGAATCCATGGCACGCGACATTGCCGAAATCCCTGAAGACGAACAGCCGAAATTCGACTTGTTGGTCCTGGACGAAGCACAGCGCATCAAGAATCGCGACTCGCGCACCGCCGAAGCCGCCCGGTCTATCCGACGCCGCCGCAGTTGGGCGCTGACCGGCACTCCTATCGAAAATCGTCCGGAAGAACTGGCCGCACTGTTTGAATTCATGGAAGTGATTCCAAAAGCGGCGAATCCCGATCTGCGGCAACTTTCCAAGCTGGCGAAGAAATATATTCTGCGGCGGACCAAAGATCTGGTGATGAAAGACATGCCACCGCGGATCGATCGCGATGCAGAACTGGAACTCACGGACGCACAGGAACTGGCGTATCGTACGGCAGAGAAAGAAGGCATTATTCAGTTGAACGACATGGGTGATACCATCACCGTGCAGCACGTGTTCGAACTTGTGCTGCGGCTGAAACAGATTACCAACTTTGATCCGCTCACCGGTGAAAGTGCCAAGCTGGAACGGCTCATGGCCGACATGGAAGAAATCGGGGCGAGCGGCGGAAAGGCAATTCTGTTCAGTCAGTGGACGAAGACGATCGACTGGCTGGCGCCAAAGCTGAAAGAATTCAATCCGCTGATTTATCACGGCGGCGTTCCGACGAAGAAACGTGAGCCGATCCTCGCAAAATTCAAAGAGGACCCCAACGCTCACATTCTGTTAATGAGTTACGGAACCGGTGCGGTCGGATTGAACCTGCAATTTGCGGGATATGTATTCCTGTTTGACCGCTGGTGGAATCCGGCCATCGAAGATCAGGCGATCAACCGAGCCCACCGCATCGGCGTGAAGAACCCGGTAATCGTGACGCGATTCATTTCAAAGAATACGATCGAAGAACGCATCGATCGTGTCCTGCGGGAGAAGCGTGAGCTCTTCGCAGCCATTCTGGGCGACGGCGACAACAACAACGTGTCACTCGGTATGAACGCGACCGAAATCTTTGGGCTCTTCGATCTGAGGGCGCGGCACAAAGGCGGTTCCAAATCGATCGGACCAAAACCGGTTGAGCAGTCAACCGACGCCGCATGAGGATGTCTTCTCCGCGCAGGAGCATTCCCGGCCGAGGCGTCGTCTGCAATCCTGTTCAGGACCGTCCGAGAATTTGGTGTCGCCTTTCGCCTTTCGCTCAGCGAAGGCAGCGCATACACCGCGCGGTTGAGGATGGCACATTTGTTTAACCGCGTGGGCAACGCCCCGCGCGTGGGAATCCAGCCAGCAGGACGCTGCGAGCGCGGCCAGCAGGACGCTGCGAGCGCGGCCCGCTGGGCACGCGGTTAAACGTGCTTAGACCAAAAGCGTGCGGACTACTGCCTGCACATCGCAACATTCTGACCGATATGAGCCCATCATATTATCGCTATCCACCGAACGCACTGTAGCGCAGCACGCCGCGATTGAACGTGTAACGATTGAGGACAAACAAACCTGCAATCCAGCCTGCCTGAATCAGTAATTCCATCGGCAGGTGTGCGGCTGGAATTTTTCCCAGCAGAATCGCCGTCGGGGTGTAGGCCAGATATCGAAACGGCAGATAGTCCACGAAGGGAAGCCACTTCGAGAGTAGTTCCAGTGGGATCATGTGTCCGGACAGAAAATAACTGAGCATCATGTAAATGAAGACGAGGGA
>JAYUVA010000435.1:0-8506 GCA_043754375.1 Candidatus Kuenenia sp.
CTCAACGAACCGACGACCGACGATTGTGAGCACCGTCGACAAAGTCATCGTACCGGCCGCCTGCTGAAACTACTCCACGCGCATAGCCTCATCGCCAAAGTCCCGCGCACGCGGCGCTGGCGAGTCACTAAGCACGGCCACGCGGTCATGTCTGCCATCCTCACAATCCACCATCAGCACTATCCCGCCTCAAATCCTCAAGTCACATGACAACACAAAATGATGCGCGCAAAATGCGCAGTTGTTGTAAAGAAAGAATCTAAATCAACAGACCGCTCCCGCCTTGCCGCTTACTAAGACAGCGGCAATCACACAGACTCCTAGGGCTGACCACCCTCATCATTACTCGAAGTCGCTGTAGCTTCAACCGGTTCCACCGGGTAATTGATTCTCGCACGCTGCAACCCCTGCACAATAATCCGATCTCTCGGCGTGACCGTCGTCGCAGTATCGCTTGCAGCTAACACCCCTCGCGGGCCATCATCCGGAAGTCGCCCCGGACTGATATCGCGCCGAGCGACGACATTCTTTTCATCGACAACCAGGACATAGCGTTTGTGCTGATCGCTCAGAACGGCTGAGTCCGGAACCAGCACTGCGTTATAGGGATCACTTACAGGGACTCGTACCTTCACTCGCGAACCCGCCACGAAGAGTCCCTGCTTATCCTCCACAACACCGCGCACCTGAATCGTTCCGGTCTGCGCATCCACTCGCTTGTCTGCAAAGTCAAGAACTCCCGCGTGTGGATAACCCTGATCTGAATCGAGGCCAAAGCTGAACGGCATCTTCCGCTCGCGCAGAGTCCTGGGTGTGTCCGGTTCCGGGTCTTTCTCGCGTCGTTGACGCATGACCCGCTGCAATGTCCGTTCATCGACTGAGAAATAGACGTGCATCGGATTTAGAGCCACAATGGTCGTCAAAAGCGGATCGCTCCCGCCTGCATTGACAAGGTTACCCTCAGTCAACATTGCCCTGCTGATGCGGCCCGCGATCGGAGCCTTGATTTGCGAAAACTCCAGATCCAGCTCATATCGCTTGACCTGCTCTTTCATGGCATTGATTTGGGGGTTTGAAAAAGGGTCAGGAACGAATAGTGCTGAGCACCCTCCGGGCCATTTGGCTATTGGTTCCTGACCCCTTTTTAAAGCCCCGGCACTGCAACTCCTTCGTGTCGTGCCCAACCGGCCGCGATCGCACAATCTGCCGACGTACGACCGTGTATTCCATCCAGATATCAGGCTCCTTGAGACGGCGATAGTGGAAATTCTTCTATTGTCAAGATGCGAAGGGCCAACAAGGATGTCGGTCAAACTGCAATTCCCACGGACAGGGATCGTCCCCAAGGTGCGCGGTCTCGTGCTCCTCGGAACTCCGCCTCGCGACTTGACATCCGAATTAGGCGACGCAGCAATTCCCTCGGCCGCGCCGGAAGTTGTGATTGGCATCCCGGCCGACCTGGTGCGACGTCGACCGGACATCAGGCGGGCAGAACGCGAGCTGGCCGCGCAGAGTGCATTGCTTGGTCTTGCGACAACCGACCTTTATCCTCACCTTGGTCTCACCGGTAACATTGGCGTCAGTGCGGAAGATTTTGACGGACTTTTCGATGGACAGAGTGGGTCCGGGAGCTTCGGTCCGTACTTCCGCTGGGACGTTCTCAACTACGGACGATTGGTCAGCCGGAGTGACATTCAGGATGCCCGTTTTGAGCAACTGGCATGGTCCTATGAGCAACAAGTCCTCGTTGCAGGCCGCGAAGCCGAAGATGGCTTGATTACGTATCTGCGAGGTCAGGAACGTGTGCAAAATCTTGAGGAGAGTACTGCGGCTGCAGTACGAACCCTGGAGATCGGCCGTGAGCAGTATCGCCTCGGTGCTATCGACGAAACCGCAGTATTCGTCATCACCGCGGCACTGACTGCACAACAGGATCAACTGGCATCCGCTCAGGGAGCAATGCCGCAAAGCCTCATCGATCTGTACCGGGCATTGGGAGGCGGGTGGGAAATTCGGCTGAATCCAGGCATTCGGTCAAATCAGATTTCCGCCATGTCGGTGAATGCGACAGAAGAACTCGTTGCTCCTGCTTTGCGGGACAACGAGGAGAAGGATCAAGTGACACCGATTCCAGAGCCGTGACGTCAGGCCCTGATCAAAGTTTCTATGTAACCCGTCGGCGTTGGCTTTTATGATTGTCTAAGTAGCCATCACGCTCCGCCGTGATGAGCATTTGTCAACCGACATTCCACAACCGAGACCGAGTTTCACGATCAATCCTGTTGCATGGGGCTGAAGGACAATCTGCGCGGGGGCCCCTTTCATGTGGCCCGGTTTGAGGCTCTTCACGACGGAGCGTGACGGCTACTTTACGAATTGCCCGTCACCGAGGCCAAACTTGCGGGACGCCCGGTACATCGTCAGCCGGTGGCTCTCGATTTGTTTGTGGGCGAGACCCGAATCAGTCAGAGGAAGGTTTTCAAGATGTTCCAGAAAGCAACATTAATTCGCGTTGCACTGGTGTTGACACTCGTCAACGCTGGCGCGCCATCGCACCTGATGGCCGGTCTTCCGCATTGCTGTGTGAAGGAAGACTGCCCCTGTGTGTCACCCGTTTGCGCGCGTCCCGACAGTTATTGCAGTAAATGGTTCCCCTGTCTGACTGGTGGCCTCGGTTGCCGTCGTTGTGACGACTATTTCCGCAAGGGTGTTCCGTGCCTCCCCTGCCAGTAGTGGAACAATCCCCAAACCGATATTTCGGCCAGATGAATCAGGATCAGCCACCACGTCATCCGGATCAGCAGCCACGTGACCGGCCAAAGTCGTGTTGGTGGCTCGAAGTGAGA
This sequence comes from Candidatus Kuenenia sp., assembly GCA_043754375.1. Lineage (GTDB taxonomy): Bacteria > Planctomycetota > Planctomycetia > Planctomycetales > Planctomycetaceae > SXXK01. Next base: position 2,847 of record JAYUVA010000435.1, read on the forward strand.
GTGCATGAGTCGGCTGAGCAGCACGGCGAGACCAAGGGCATGCATGACGACAGTGATGGCCACGAGGAGAGCAGCGCTGAGGTTCATAGAGAACATGGATGGCTCATGCCGATGACCAGCTGCGGCCCAGAGTCGTTGGTGGCGTTCTGATCTTAGCGAAATTTATCGAAGACAATGGGGATTCAGGATGCCGTCGTTGGCAAGTCGCATTTACGGGGTGGGCGAGTGTTTCAGGTGTTCGGATTGGATCACGCGGGACAGCGTTCCGCCAGACAGAGTTCGCGCTTTGAACCCGTGTTGCAGCAGCACTCGGCTCGCGTTGTAGGCGCGCTGACCGGAGCGGCAAACCACGAGGATTTCGCGGTCGCGTGGCAGTTCGCCGAGTCGGGCGCGGAGTTGGCCGAGGGGAATGTTGACCGCGTCCGGTAACGCCTCGACAGCCAGTTCCTTTGGTTCGCGCACGTCGAGAAGAAAGGCGCCGTCCGCTGCATTCCAATGTGCCAACGGCATATCGCCTCGGAGAACATCGGCAGCGATCATGCCGGCGAAATTGACTGGATCTTTTGCGCTGCCGAATTGAGGCGCATAGCATAACTCGACCTCTTCGAGGTCGTAGATCGTCGCGCCCATCTGGATTGCCACAGCCAGCGTGCTGATGCGCTTGTCCACGTTGTCTTCGCCGAACGCCTGCGCGCCAAGGAGAAGCCCACTGGATTTGCGGAAGAGGACTTTCATTGCGAGTGGCTTAGCCCCCGGGTAATAGCCGGCATGCGAATTTGGGTAGAAATAGATCTTCTCGTAATCGGCGTCGCCGAGCCGTTGAAGCGTCTTTTCACTGGTGCCGGTCCACGCGATGGTTGCGCCGAAAACTCCGATAATCGAGGTGCCCTGCGTCCCACGAAAGCGGGAGTCGCGACCGGCGATCACATCGGCAGCGATGCGGCCCTGCCGGTTCGCCGGCCCCGCGAGCGCGATGAGGCTCCATTCACCGGTGACGAAGTCCCTCACCTCGACGGCATCGCCGACGGCGAAGATATCAGGATTGCTCGTTCGCATGTTCTCATCCACGCGGATGCCGCCGCGCTGGCCGATTTCGAGTCCGGCCGTTTTCGCGAGACCGATCTCAGGGCGAACGCCAAGCGCAAGGATCACAAGGTCCGCCGGATGCATCTTGCCGGACTTCGTTTGCACCTGCAGTGAGCCGTCGTCGCACTGCGCAAATCCGGCGACTCCGTCGTTAAACGCGAGACGCACGCCATGCTCCTGCAGGCGTGCCTCGACGAGTCGCGCGTGTTCCCGGTCGAGCGGTGCGAGGACCTGATCGAGCATTTCGACCAGCGTGACTTCGAATCCGCGATGGACGAGATTCTCGACCATCTCGATGCCGATGAAACCGCCGCCGATGACCACGGCTCGCATCCTGGGTCGTTGCGACTGGTTACTGGAATCCTTGTCCATGCTGCCGTGAAAGGTTGTACTTTTCTCGATCCACTCGCGGATCGCCCTCGCATCGGGCACCGTCCGTACCTGGAAGATTCCCGGCAGATCGATCCCTGGCAGCGGCGGCCGGATCGAAGCCGCACCGGGCGAAAGCACGAGCTTGTCATACGATTCGGTCGTGACTTCACCGGTCTCCACATTTTTCAGATCGATCGTCTTTTTCGATGCATCGATCGCGACAGCCTCGCAGCGCGTCCGGACATCGATGGCGAACTGGTTGCGAAAGGTCGCTTCACTCGCCACGATCAGACTCGACTCCTTCTGGATGACGCCACCGACATGGTATGGCAGCCCGCAATTCGCATACGAAACATACGGCCCCCGTTCGACCATGATGATCTCTGCGTTCTCGTCCAGACGCCGCAGCCGCGCAGCGCAGGAAGCCCCACCGGCCACGCCGCCGACAATCATGAATTTCATATTTGGCTTTCCGTTATGGTTTCCAAAAAAGTGATGCTTGATGTGTTGTAAGCACCTCGGCAGAAGTAGTTTGGCATAATATCGTTTAACCGCGTGGGCAACGCCCCGCGATTGGCAGCGAAGCGCGGCGCGATGGGCACGCGGTTAAACGAAGTAACTTCTCCGCTGGTGCTTATATCAAAATGCCTGGAGCCCTGCCTTGCAGAACACGGCGACGGCTTTCTGGATTCTCTCCTGCGAGGGTGACCAATGAAATGTGCGATTGCGTGCGAAATCTGACTGCCACCCCGAAGCTGGTATCTTGGCTCGTTGATTTCTCAATTCCCCGTATTTTCGTGCTCGTACTCAGTCCACAGGACGGTACTCGTACTCGATGATCCCACGATGTTTCGAGTACGAGTACCGTTTCACTGAGTACGAGTATGAGACAGAGTCAAAGATGTGGGTAATGACACGGCCGTCGCCTCCGGCTCGGGGGTAAACGAGTTCCTGCTCAAAGCCTCAGTTCTGGCCACGCGAAGTATAACAAACCAGACAGGAGCAAGCGGCCTGTTGATTATTTGATCCTGTGATGATCGCGGGAGTCCACTGACACTTGTTTTAGGATCTTCTTCTTTCCGCGAAAAAAAAACGACCTTCTACTGAGCAAAAGGCGACACTCGGCGGCTTCCGGACGTCAACCAGGATTTCATCCGACAAGGAGTCTGCCTGAATGCCGCTGCCTTTGGTTGACATTTTGCTGAACGAGGCGGTCATGGCGCGGAGTTGTTTGTCACAAGTGGAACGTCATGTGCATTAAAGTGTTAACTGGCAATAGCCATTTTGGGTTTGGTTTATCATCATTAACAGGATCACATTGATGTAGGATTTGCAGAGCTTGACCGGACGAATTGACACAGAAATTGCCGGATTCAAACAAACCGTCGTGGAGTTTCAGGATACCGCGAAGATTGCCTGCGAAGCCCGCGAAGCTCGGTTTCGTGAACTCTTTGTGCCTGCAGCAAAATGGGTCGTGGAACTCATTCGACCACGACTGCAGATGCTGATCGAGCGATTCAAGGACCGCGTTGATATAAAGCCAGTGGTCGCGGAGCACTTGCGAGAGGTTGACATGGGGTTCAACTCGCCGGTGGCTCAAATTGATCTGTCATTCCGCCTGACCCACGACATGGATGTGAAGAATATGATTCTCGATCGACTGCTGAATATTCTCCCCATCTTCATGAGTTCGACGAACATTCCGGTCTGACAATGCCGCTGGATAAGATTGACGATGGCAAGAACGCAGAATGGTTCGATGATCGTGTTGTCAGCTTTGTGCAGGCCCTCAAGGAATTGCAAGAGCAGCTTGGAAACAAGCCGGATTGGTCATTCCGGTAGCACCCGAACCACGGGGCATTTGCCTACATTGTCATGTCACAACCGATGCGATTGATGAGTTGCATGTGTGAACATATCGGCAGCGACTCCTGAAAAATCGGATTTCGTTCCTGCAGAGCAGATCAAAACGATGAAATTCAGAAGAGTATTCGATTGAATAAACAAATTCGGCGTTGAGGCGCATTCTGGTTTTGCCATCACCCTATTCGTGTGTTGCATTCGGCCCAGATATTGCGGTCGTGCAGTCGCGATGGTCGGCTGAGCCAGCCTTTTGTCGCCCTATGTTGACGTATTGCCGGAGTGTTTCCGAAAAAGCAGTTGTTCCATGATGCCAGCAGCCTTGGGTGGGACGATGGGCATACAACGCATGTCGCGACATCTAATATCTGGCAGCACTTTCGGCCGCAGCACTTAAAGTAGCAATCCCATGAAAGTTCACAACGTTTCTTTTCGACTCCCCTCCTATTTGGGAATCCTTCTGATGACAGCGGTAACCTCCCTCACCACGGAGTGGGTGCAAGCTGACGATGCAAAACGCATAGTCACAGACGAAAAGGCAAACTCGATAACTGCCGCGATGGAATCGTCTGTAGAATGTCTGCCAAAACTCTACGAGTCAGTCAGCAAGTCGATCGTGCGAGTCGAAACGACAGACGACATCAACGTGACCGGGGTCATCGTATCGTCGCATGGGCATATCCTGATGTGGGCTAGTGTCAAGGCGAATGACAACGCGAAAGTCCATTTGAGCGATGGCCGAACCGTCATCGCGACGGCTACTGGTTGGTCGGAGGAATGGAGACTCGGCGTTATGAAGATCAACGACGAGGGCCCGTGGCCGGCGATCCCACTGGGCTCAACAAAGAATCTGAAAGCCGGTGAACCTTGTCTGGTCATCGGTTACTCGCCGCGCGGCGATACACAATTCGACTCGTCACCGACGGCCAAGTTTGGGTTCGTTGACCGTAGCGAGCCTACTCGCTGGTTCACAACAACGTGTTTTCCGGGATTTTTCGAGGCCGCGGTAGTCGTTGGAATGGATGGCCGCGTACTCGGCGTTAACAACTTCTTCTCGGGCTATCAGGGTTACGAGACCGCAGTTGATGTATTTGTCGCCAATCGCGATGGCCTGATTGCGGGAAAGAATCTCGATTGGGTTCGGTATCCACCAAATCCAGATTCGGTCTACCACATTGGCGCTGGCGACCACCCTGAGATGCTTGGATGGAGGAAGACGGATGATATACTGGGCACGGCAAATCCGCCAACCCGAATGAGCGATTTGCAGTTGTCTGAGGTCAAACAGATTGCGAAGAATACAACCGTGCGATTAGTCTCGAAGGATCGACTCGATTTTCACGGAAAAGATCCTGATCGCTGGAGCGGCGTCATTGTTTCAGAAGACGGCTACATCCTGACGTGTGCCCACACAGAACACTTGCCGGGGGAACAGTTCACAGTTCGTCTGTCGGACGGTCGCGATGCTGACGCAGTCGCATTGGGTACGAATCCGATTACGGATATTGGTCTCGTGAAAATCACGACACCCGGTTCATGGCCATTCGCAGAGATTGCCGAATCGTCGACATTGAAACCGGGCGATCCGCTCGTCGTCGCTGGGTATCCTTCCATTGATTTAATTACTAAGAAAGAATGGTCAACAGAACGAACACCGGTAATCGACACAACGAGTGTGAGACTCCATCCATACATGATATGGGGCAGCTTTTTCCGCACCACCGGTCGCACCGATTTTCCCTTCCAGGGCGGCATGTCGGGAGGTGGCGTATTTGACCGATACGGACGCTACGTAGCTATTTTCCAAGGAAATGATGCGCCCACTCGTTCGGAAGTCGCCAAGGTGCAATGGGATGACTTAAAGCAAATTAAGTCGATCGACACCGCGACTGGCTTGCCGCATCCGCTGCGAAAGCGATTCGTCGCTCCCAGCAAGGCGCTTGCTCAATCGGTCGTGGAACTTTTGGTTGATTCCAAACCGGTCAGCATCGGAACCATTGTTGACGCTGACGGATGGATTCTCACCAAGGCGAGCGTTCTGGACGGAAAGGTGACTTGCCGATTGCCCGACCAGTCGGTCGTCGTCGCCGAAAAACGGGCAGAGTCACAAGAGCATGACCTCGCCTTGTTGAAGGTCGATGTTGCCGGCCTTTCTGCGGCTGAGTTTTCCGACAAGGAGCCGCCTTCCATCGCACAGGTCCTGTGTGCGCTTGGTCCAGGTCAAATTCTCAAGCCGGGAATCCTGTCCATCGAAACTCGCGTGGTCCCACCCGAACCGCGTTGGAAGGGTGACGCCACGGAGGATACACAAGATGGAACGATGATATCTCGGTCGACAGACC
>JAYUVA010000436.1:0-4447 GCA_043754375.1 Candidatus Kuenenia sp.
ATTCCGCGAGCCGTCGCCTCCGGCTCGGCGGTAAACAAAGATGCGAAATCGGGGACTAAATCAACAGCCCGCTAGCGCCTTTCGGCTCACAGTTCTGGAGTCTCAGGACGGACTACTGACGATTCGCGTTGTTCTTCGCTTCAGTCTTGAGCTGTTCAAATACTGCCGCGACGGCGTCCGCAGGGATCGCGAAGGCCGGGAAACGGTCGGCACGAGCGATGACGATTCCGACAGCTTTCCCATTCAGCCCCAGCAATGGACCACCGACCTGACGAGGATAAACGTCTGCGTCGATCTGGATGGCCTGGGGAAAACCGCCGGCATGAGTGCTCGCAAATTGACCTTCAAACTGCTGGTCACGGTACAATGGCAGCATCGTGTCCTCATTGACAAACTTGGATGTCAGCAGAATTTCGATGGTGCGAATCGTTTCTTCACGCATGAAACGGACGGAGATTTTTTCTCCCGGTTTGAAGGCACCAATCGCGGCTGCCAAAGTCGTCATCCGATCGACTGCGCGTCCATTGAGAGACATGATCACGTCCCCCGACTTCATGCCGTTTCGTTGTGCCGCACCGCCGGGCAGAATATGTTTGATCCGGACGCCGTTGTCATCTTCCTCCATCAGGATTCCCATGAAGGCTTTTTTCGCGCCTTCCATGGAATGGGTCTTTACGCTGATCACGGTCGGCATCAGTGCTTCACCTTTGCCATTTTGCAACACCGCGATGTCACCAACATTGGCAGCCTGTTGCACTTCCAGTGACACAGGCTGCAGATCCGTGGCGTCAACTTTGAGCAGCATCAGGTCATACGCATAGTCGCTTGCTAATTCCTTTGCCTTGAAACGGCGACCGCCTGGCAGAATGACTTCCGGATCAATCGCGCCATGCAGTTCGCTGGCCTTTGTCAGAATGTATCCATCGGCGGACATCACCGTGCCCAGACAAATCAGTAAGCCGCCATCACGGATCGAGACGACGCTGTTCTGATTCGGTTTGATCGCTGCCGCAAACTGTTCCAACTGCCCGGCAGCCCGCTTTTCGAAACTTCCGATCGTGCGGTTCTCACTCAACTGATCCATAATCTCCTGTTCGCGATCCGGATCTTCCGAGCGGTCCGACCCGCGCGGCGGAGCATTCTCATCGTCCGAGTTCTCCATGTCTTCAGCGTCGTCGCCGGTCACCAGTGCGAGGCTGGTTTCTTTGCCATCGCGAAGAATCCCGATTTCGATTTCCTGCTCTTCCTCCAACAGGTCCAGTGTCGTACTCAGGTCGAGCCGATCAGCGATCCTGCTTTTTTCTAATGTCAACAGCACGTCGCCCGGCTTCAGCCCGGCTTTTTCAGCCGGCGTGTTCGGGATGACAACTGCGACAACCGGAGTGAAGTCTTTCCACTTCAGCTGCACGCCAAAAAAACCCGATTGCACGAGGTCATTGTCCGTGGAACGCAGGTGGCCCCAACGATCACCAGCCAGCAATCGATCCCAGTCGTGATGGAAGCTGTCGATTGAGACGTGTCGGTTTTCAATGATCAAACTGGTGATCATGCTGTGAATGCCGATCACGTCGCCATCCATATTGAACAGAGGGCCACCGGAATCGCCGAGCAGAATGGCGCAGTCCGAGACGATGGTACGATGACCGATCGACAGAATTCTTCCGAAACGCAGCGGGGCTTCGCGTTCGCGACGGTAACCTCCGGGATGTCCCATCGCGAAACAATACTCGCCCACTTTTGATTCAGACGTCCGCCCCATGGCTGCGAACGGGAAGCCGGACTTGTCATCCGGCATTTCGTTGATTCGCAGGACCGCTGCATCGGAATCGCGGTCTTTCCCGAGCACCGTCGCGGCAAACTGGCGACCATCCGCCATTGTGATCGTGGCCGGTTCATTGCGAGACCGTCGGTTGCGTGTCGTCACAACGTGGGATGCCGTGAGCACAATTCCGTCAGCGGTGACGATCACTCCACTGCCAACACCCATGCCGTCGGAAACACCAACAACCGCCTCTCGCACCTTTGTCAAAGCATCTGAGAGCTGAATCTGACGTTGCTGCAACTCATCCTGAACTTCGGCAGCCCGAGCCTGGCCGGCAGGCATCGCAAGCGATGCAGATAAAACGGCAAGGGTCAGGCAGCGCAAAAGCCAGGAAAAATTGCTCATCGTCAACTCCGGCACAGCTGTAAACAGATTACACTTGAAGATTGAGTGCCTCAAGACCCTCTGCCGATCAGTTTTTCGCTGATTCGCAGCCCGCCCGGAACGCACTCGTCTTTTATTCTAGGCATCCCCCGTCACGGGTTTCCATCATTTGAACACCATTCAGACGCCATTCGACCGCAAAATGTCATATCGAAATGCACATTTTTGAAGTTTCAGGCAAACGCATTGCTGTTGTTTTTCTTTCGTTCGGTGCCGATTTGCGAGCCACCATCTATTGGCTTCGGTCACTGCAACACTCCGACTTTGCCAAATCCTGGACAGTTGTGCCCGGAGCAGGAATTCTGTCGGGCAGCAGGTTGGCCCATGCGGCTTGCAGATCGCTCAGATCAGGAGTCCAACAACCACGGCTCGACGATTTCTTCCAGCATTTCCTGATCCAATGTTTCGTGTGCCAGCAAATTATCCGCCACAGCGCCGATCGCCGACCAATGGTGATCCAGCGAAAATGCCTGATACAACTCAATCGTGATCTGTTCCAACCGGGCGAAACGATGCTGGATATTATTGATGCCCGTAAGACAGTCGAAAGCCGTTTTCCAATCCTGCCGCCATTCGGCAATTGCTGCCGGGTGAAAAGGTTTTTGCAAATGAATCATCTCAGCAACCGGACCGGCCAACGCGACCCATGCCCCTTTTTCCATCAGGTCCTGCTGAGAAAAGCGGCGACGATCCCAGATCACAACGGTATCGCCGGACCGCTGCGGCCCGTCATCGTTGTCCGGGTCAATGGTGACCGATCTCACCTGAGCACCGACGTAGATCGCAGCGTAAACGTGCCCTGCTTCGTGGAAGGCCGTAATTTCTTCGGACACAGGATTTCCTGTCGGGGAACATGTTGAGCGACAAAAGTTCGTATACTGGGCGAACAGGCAATGTATACCCCGCACGGTCAGAATCTTTGCGTGGCGCCAAGAAATTCGGTTGCAGTCCAAAAAGAGGCTCAGAGACCGCCAGAGGCAAAATACAAATCGCATTCTTAACCACGGAGGGCAAGGAGATCACGGAGGGAATCGCCGTAAGTATACGGTCAGTCTGAAATCGAGAATGCAATCTTATTGCCCTGGAATTGAGCCTCCGTACTACTCACGTGGAAAATTTCCGCAGGACCCGAGGAATCTCGTTGAGGATCCTCATAAGTCGATTGATACCAGGATTTTGAAAGGAGATGATGGCAGCGATTCGCGGCTCACTCCATTGGTCCTTTTGTGAGTTTTGTGCCTCTTTGTGGCCAGAAAATCGCTGACTCAAAAACAACAACTGAACGAAGAGTGCCTGCCACAAAAACTCATAAGAGTCACAAGCGGAAGAACAGGGGCAACGAGCGGAGCCGCGGTACTTGTGGCTTCCGATTGACAACTTTTCAGCCTGGGTTGCGGGCGAAGCCCGCGCTGGGTCATTTGAGGCCGCAGGGAGTATAAACCAAAAATGGCGCAACATGAAGACGATCGGGAAGACCTGATGCGCGAAGCCGTCGCGCTGCCGGATCGGGTTGAGTTGTCTGTCAACGGTTTTGAATCGCTGATTACGATTGGATTCCGTTCCAATTCTGCCATGAGCATCTTCATCGGTGCGGACCCGGTGTACCAGTTCGACCCTGAAGGCCGCCTGCGGCGCGCATTTGTCGATGGTCTGCTCTATCGGAGCCAGCATCACACATTGGCGATGCTCAAACGCGAGCGCACCGACACTCAAACGCTGCTGCTCAGGGCTGACCTTGCCGACGAGGCACTGCAATCATTCCGCAGTGCCATGTTGTTTTTGCTGCAATTTCTGGAACAGAAACTTAAGTCTGCGGACTTCAGTATCGAACGCAGCGTGCCTGAATCGGTCTCTCACATCCCACGGATTCAATCCACGTTAGCCAGCATTCGTCTGGCAGAATCCTGGCTCTCCCCGAGAATTCGACGCCGAATCTGACGAACAATCGACCCAATCTCAGCAATCCTGGCATCGGCAACTGACATGGATTGACTCTGCGTCCGCGCATTCGTCCAATCTGTCTCCTGGAGACTGTCTGATGACCGCTGTTTTTGTGAGCGGCAAGGCGCTAGCCGCCGGTTTTTGTGTTTTGTGTGAGCGGCAAGGCGGTTTTTGCGGGCGAATTGCCCTGCGGCCAGCGGTCTGTTGATTTAATCGTTTAACGGCAAGCCGCAGGCGTCGGCGCAAGCAGTCACTGTCGCCTGCGGCTTGCCGTTAAACGAAAACTCATCCACAGGACTA
>JAYUVA010000437.1:0-7468 GCA_043754375.1 Candidatus Kuenenia sp.
CAGGAAGCGGAACTTTAACGCATTGCCGGGATGGCCTTCCTGCCTCGCCCTTTCGAACCGACGAGTGTTCACGTGACTCAGAATTCCGGGGATTCACCAGTAATAGGGAATGACGTCCATTGCGGCATGTGCGATGACCAGGGGCCAGAAGCGTCGAAAACAGACAAAGTAAGTCCCAAACACAATTCCGATGGCCAGCATCATGCTGGCCGAAGCGATTCCCTGATAGAGGTGACAGAACGCAAAAAACCAACTTGTGATCCCGACTGCTGCGACTTTGGTCTTCATCACTTCTTCCAGTTTGGGTATCAGCCATGATCGCATCACCAATTCCTCTGCAAATCCATTCGCGATCCCCGATGCCACGATTGTGAAAAACAGAATCAGCTGCGAGTGCGGTGGCTGTTCATCCGAAATGGGGTTGGACAGAAATCCTGGACACGATCAGTCACGGGATCGTGCAGCGCGGGAAGCAATCAGGCCAGCGACGTAGCCGCCTTTGAAGCCGGCGTCGATATTGACTGAGACGACGTTGGATGCGCAGCAGGTGAGCATCGACAGCATGGCGGTGATGCCGTTGAGGGAAGCACCGTACCCGACGGAGGTGGGGACGCCGATCACCGGACAAGGAACATAGCCGCCAACGACCGATGGCAGTGCGGCTTCCATTCCGGCGACGCAGACAATCGCGGCGGCTTGCTGGAGTTTCGGGATATGCCTCAACAATCGATGCGGCCCCGCGACGCCTGCGTCCTGAATGAGTTCGCAGTCAATCCGCATCCAGCGCAGCGTTTCCATCGCTTCCTCGGCGACGTGTCGATCACTGCTGCCGGCGGTAATCACAATCACTGGTCCACCTTTGGAGACCGGATTCTCGCATGGTTGATGCAGCCGCACGGTTCGCGCGTCGTCATTGCAAATGATGTTGTCGAATTCTGCCTGAAGTGTCTTCACCTGATCTGGACGAATCCGCGTTACCAGACTGTCCTGCCCGGCGTGTTGCTGAGCCTGCAGAATTTTCATAATCACATTCGTCGTTTTGCCTTCGCCGAAAATGACTTCCGGAAATCCGCAGCGACTCAAGCGCTGCAGATCCACATCCACGCCGTCGATTGGAGGCGCATCGGAGTGCGACGCGAAGGCAAAGTGCTGGATTGCCTGTTCCAGTTGGTCTTTGTCGGGGTAGAGTGCGGCGAGTGTGGCTCGGAGGTCGGCGAGAGATGGGGATGTGGTCATCGTGGCTTCAGTGGCTAGTGAGACATCAATGCGTTGTTTTGGGTAGGCCGGACCAAGCGCAGCGCAGTTCCGGCAATTGCCAGACTCCTGCCGGAACTGCGCTACACTTGGTCCGGCCTACAACTGACGACGCACCATGTTGTCTTCCGCAGCAGGCAGGTTCTTTGACTGCGCGTTCAATGCGCCTTCCCTGGATTACTTAATGACCTGCTTCAATCCGGCGGCCTTCGCGGCGGGTTCAGGGTCTTCAAAGGGTAAAGCACGCAGGAACTCAACCATGTCTTCAATCTGGGATTCGGTCAGATGGCTTGTGACACCGTGTTCATCCCGTGGGTTGGACGTCGTCAGAACATCTTTGAGTGTCGCTGCCTTGCCATGATGCAGAAACGGTGCGGAACGATAGAGCCCCAGCAGCGTCGGCGTGTCGTATTCTGGTTTCATGAGTTCTGAAGGGTCGTCCTTGCCGGTTCCCACATTATGTCGCACAATGTCGGCCACGGCGCACGGCTGAGAGTCTGACATCATCGGACCGGAATGGCAGGTCGCACATTTTGTTTCGGCGGAATAAAACAACTTCTGTCCGCGCTGAGCCGATTCACTCAGCCCGTTCTTTGCAAAGGGGCTCAATGCATATTTATGGGAATTCGTGTACGCAGCCAAGGCATCCAGAGCTTTGCTTTTGCTGCTGATGGGTTCACCGAGAGCATCGGGAAGTGGCCTCTTTGCCAAACCCTGGCCCTGCATGAGCAACCCTTGAATGGTATGTTCAAAGTCCTGCACTTCGTCGCGATCTGCCGACCAGTGGACAGGATGCGTCCAGGACAGGCCTGCCAGCGGTTGAGTTTGCCTTAAGCCTTCCGGCTGCTGCCATGTGCGTCCGTCAGCATCACCGTCCGGATGACAACTGCCGCACGAAATCCAGCTTCGGGAAGACATTGGCTGCAGAGCGGTATAGAACAACTGCTTACCCAACAGCAATTCTTCACTGAGCGGATTTTTCGTCACAGCAACGCGGGCGATCTCTGTGCCGTCCGGAACCTGCAACACCACGATTTCAAAGTCGAGTGCGTTGTAGATCAGCATTGCCTTGTCGTCGGGAGAAAATCGAATGGCACGCGGGTTGTTTCCAAGCCTCATGCCTTTCTCGTATTCCAGCTCGACATAGTCGTCGGGGAGGATCCGGCAGAGATACATGTCATTCGTACCGGCGAAGACGACGCCAAGTCGTTTTCCGTCGGCGGACACATCACAGTCCCACGGATTCGCCGTGACTCGTGCGCCAAGCAGCGAATCCATCGGCACCCGCATGCGTGTGCCGGCCTTTTCTCCCGTCAGCCTGGCGACTGACACATACGGGAAAATAGATCCATTGCCGTGGGAGGCTGTGACACGCGAACGAATGTGCGGGAAGTACGCCTTCTGGTCATCGGGCGACAGGACAACCTGACGAGCCAGGTTATCTGTTGAGGCACCGTCCCAGGATTGCTGCACCGTGCCATCCGCCGTCGAAATCTTCAGCACTTTCGAAGTCAGGTATTCGGTCACCATCAGAAAACTGTCGTCACGACTGATCGCAATACCACGTGGCATCTGACCGACTTGCCAGGATGCAGTGACCATACCCGATGCTGGATCGAGCTGAATGACCTGGCCCGGAAATTCCAGCGTGGCGTAGAGTTTGCTGCCATCCTGTGTGCTGACGACCCCATAAGGCTCGTCAAATACGTCGATTTGTCGATCGATCCTGCCGCTGTCCGCGTCCAGAATGGCAATCGTGTCATCTCCGTAAACGCAGCAGGCCAGTTTATGCGTTATGCCGATCCACGCGACCCCTTCCGGATGCGACCCAACAGGTATTTCATGCTGGATCCTGAGCTCCGGCCAACTCAGAATCGTCACCGTGCTGCTGTCGCGATTGGAACAGGCCACGTACCGACCGTCACGACTGAAGTTCATCAGCCCCGCTGAGCGAGTTTGCGCCTGGGCGGGAGAGGAAGTGTCAACGATCGACATTGCGAGTACGGCGAGGATCAGGAGTATCTGAATGCGTTTCATGATTCTGCGTTTCAGTGACGCTGCGAAGACGATCAGCCATAAAATCGGGTGTGGACGCGAACGGTGCCGCCGAAGTGGGTGGACCGGCCTGACGATTGTCGCGTGCAGCCATCAAGCATGCAAGCGGCATGCGACAATTGTGATTATGTCAATTATCCCATTGCGTAGAGCAGTAATGCGTCTGTGGGATATCGGGCCACGTGCTCCCTGCACTCCTCAAAGTCGGACGGATCGACTTCCGGTGGAAAGGTCTTTTTTTTGGGAAAGTGAATTGGTACAATCCCGAGCATGAGTCTTCCCGGCAAATTATTTCACGGCTTAAAGGCAGGGTTTATTCCTTCTGTTGCGCGTCGTTCGCGGTGGCGTGCAATGGCGCGAAGGATCGTCAGGATGAGCGATGCTCTGCAGGGACTGAACGACGAAGAACTGCTGACTCGGGGTCGCAGAGTCCGTTGGGAAGCGCAAGCTGGCGTTGCGCTGGATAAACTGTTGCCCGAAGCTTACGCGCTGGTACGCGAATCCGCCCGGCGCGTTCTGGGGATGCAGCACTTTGAAGTACAGATTATGGGCGCCATTGCGCTCTTTGAAGGTCATATCGTCGAAATGCAGACCGGCGAAGGAAAGACACTCACCGCCACGATGCCCTCCTTCCTGCGAGCTTTGCAGGGACAGGGTTGTCATGTTGTAACTGTCAACGATTATCTCGCGAATCGCGACGCCGACACGATGGGCCCTGTGCATTTCAAACTGGGACTGACCGTCGGCAAGATTCTGGATTCGATGGAACCCGACGAACGCCGCACAAATTATGCTTGCGATATCACATACGGCACCAGCAAGGAAATGGGATTCGACTTTCTCCGCGATCGGCTGCGTAAAGGAGCGATGACGGACGAAGGTGGAACTCAGGTTCGGCGATATATACGGACACTTCAGGGGGCCGAGGAGCCGGTTCAGCGCGGTCACTATTTCGCGTTAATTGATGAAGCTGACAGTATTCTGATCGATGAAGCCAGAACCCCGCTCATCATTGGACTGACGCAGCCCAACGAACCTGCAACCGTCAACTTGTTTCGCTGGAGCAATCGCGCGACATTTCAACTGGAACCGAGGCGAGATTATGTCTACGAGCCGGAACGCCGCACTGCATGGCTCACCGATGCCGGTTGTCGCAAAGTCGTACTGATGTCCAAGCCATCGCTCCTGAGTTCAGTAGATACCGAACGCATCTACGCGCAGGTTGAAAAAGCGCTGACAGCTCGACACGCCTTTGAACTCGATCGCGACTACGTCATCGTGGAAAATAAAGTTGTGATCGTCGATGAGGGCACGGGGCGCGTCATGGACGGGCGCAAGTGGCAGGACGGACTGCACCAGGCGATTGAGGCGAAGGAATTGATTCCTATCACGGCGGCGACTGGTGAAGCGGCGCGAGTGACCGTACAAAGTTATTTCCGGCAGTACTCCCATCTGGCCGGTATGACAGGGACCGCATTGCCGGCGCGTGGAGAACTGAAAAAAACGTATCGCCTGAAGGTGACGAAGATTCCGACCAACAAACCGTGTATCCGCAAGGGCCTGACGACCCGCATTTTCAAGACACAGGAAGCAAAACGCGAAGCCATTTTGGAACAGATTCAGCGACTGATCAAAGCCGGACGATCAATTCTGATCGGCACGCCGTCGGTGGAGGCTTCGGAAGCTCTGGGGTTAATGTTAAAAGATAAACGGATCACGTTTCAGATCCTGAATGCACGCTATCACGAACAGGAAGCAGAGATTATTTCCAGAGCGGGCGAGGCGGGCAGTGTCACGATCGCGACGAACATGGCTGGCCGCGGAACAGACATCATTCTGGATGTTGACGTTTGCAAAGCTGGCGGACTGCATGTGATTGCAACGGAAATCCATAGTTCGAAACGTATCGATCGCCAATTGGTCGGCCGTTGCGCACGCCAGGGCGATCCGGGTTCGTACCAGTTCTTCCTGAGTTTGGAAGACGAACTGTTGAGATGTCGTGAACCAAAGGAGCGACTGCGAAGACAACGTATGGGGATCGCCAACCGTTTTGGCGAACTCGGCCGGTCATGGAACCGATATTTTGTCAAAGTCCAGAGGTTCCTTGAGAAGACTCACCGCAAGCAGCGTAAGCATCTGCTCAAGCAGGAACGAATACGACTGGATCAGTACGAAAACATGGGGCTTGATCCGTATCTTGAACTCACGGAATCGTGATCGCGAAGCAGAAAAGCATCGAGGACGGTTCGAGATGTCATTGTCATCCCGGAGTTCGATTTAAGTAGCCTGGACATTCATGTCCGAGTCCTCGCCGGAAAAACGGCCACTTGATTCTCAATCGGTCCTGAACTCTGTGGATATTTTAGCAATTTCAGCTGACAAACAACTGGTTGTCATCCAGCGTAATCCTCGATCGGGATCGGGTGCGGGGCGAAAGGAATTGCTGGTATTGATTCGCGAACTTCGAACGGCGGGATATCACGTACGCATGTTTCGGTCTCGCCAAACACTGGATTCTTTTCTTTCGATGCCGGAAAACAGACGGACACTGCGATGCATTGTCGCGGCAGGCGGCGATGGGACAGTTGCAGATGTTACCAATCGCCATCCCGGTTGCCCAATCGCCGTGTTGCCACTGGGGACGGAAAATCTGCTGGCGCAGTATGTGGGTTTGTCTCGCTGCGGCCGCACACTCGCTGCCGTGATCGCCTCCGGGCGAATTCGGATGTTTGATTCTGCGACCGCGAACGGACGCCGATTTCTGCTGATGCTGAGCGTCGGCGTTGACGGAGACATCGTTCACGCGATTCATCGGGCACGGACAGGAACCATCCGTCGCATCGGTTACGTTGTGCCAACGCTGCGCGCATTCTTATCGTCGCGGCCACAACTCGTTCGCGCATCCACACCTGACAGACGCCATGCTGCGACAGGGACACACGTTATCGTCACGAACATCCCGAGATACGGATTTGCCCTGAAATTGGCTCCCGAAGCCATTCCGGACGACGGACTTCTCAACGTTCGCGTTTACCATGGCACGACGCGCTGGCAAATTCTCTGGCACGCCATTCGACTGAAACTGGGGTGGGCACTTCAGGCGTGTGAATACACAAAATTTACTTCGACCGAGGTGATGCTGGAATCCGTTATGGATGTGCAGATTTCGGGCGTTCAAATCGATGGCGATCCCTGCACACCTCTTCCCGTTCTCGTGGCAATCGAACCCTCAAGCCTTTGTGTGCTTGTCCGATGAATCAGAAAAAGAGGCACTCCGACAGAGTTGAGTGCTCTGCCGGAGTGCCGTCGCCCGGCCCGATGCGATTTGACTGCAGTGCAGTCTGAGTGATTTTAATGTGTTTCGTAGATCATACCGTCAGGCCGATAATGCAGACCGGGTTTGACCCTGTGCGGAGGAACGGAAAGGAGTTCAAGTCGGACGTCATTCCCGATCGCGACCACACCATGAATGGTAATGAGCGAACGGATGGATTCCGGTTCATCCAGTTCACAGGACTCTGCGACGGAATACCATTCAAAACGGCTGATCGATGCAAAGAGCAAGCTGATCTGAGTCAGATCAACGCGAAAACTGGCATGGTCGATTCTGCCATCTTTCGCACCGCCCACAATCTCCGTGGTGCCCAGGTACATGCAGACTGTCCAGCCGCGCTCATCAAATTGGCAGTCGTATCCGACACGTCCAACATGTGTGAGAGGCTCGAACAGGGCGGACGCCTGCTGCACAAAGCCCTTCAACCAGTCCGGTCGATAGTCTCGTTGCTCCCTGCGTAATCGATACTGCTCCATCTGCTCAAGCAGTTCTTCAATGGACATGGATAACCTGGGTGTTTGGCTGAAATTCCATGATGTTGAAGCTCATTCCGTCTGAAGCGAAACGATCCGACAACGGCCTGGAAATCATAGTCAGAGTTGAGGTCACATCCATGAGTGTGATTGGCAACAGAGCACCGGCTCTGGCAGTCAGAATACCCGACTGTGGACACACGAAGTATCGGGAGCGTGAGTCCCTTCGATCAGTCATTTTTGGTAACTCCCGGTTGCGAATGCTTCGGCGCGTTCCTGTCCTGCCTGTCAGGACGGCGGGTACGCATTGAGTCGTGCGTATCGAATGCTCCGACTGTGCATGCTGGGAACA
>JAYUVA010000438.1:0-4926 GCA_043754375.1 Candidatus Kuenenia sp.
TCAACGGAATCAAGGTCGGAGTCACGAGCGTGATGAGTGATTCAATCCGGAAGGCAGTGATTCCCGAGATGACGCCCGAGCAGGCTGCCAGCGCGGAAATGCAGTGGAGCGATCCCGCCGAGGCACTGACGGCTGTCCTGAAGGAGTTTGATGAAGCCGGCGTGACAGTCCGGATTCTGCTTGCTCAAACGACCCTCGAAGAATCGAAGAAGATGGCGGAAGATTTTCCCAATCTCACGCTCATCGTGCGTGCCAATGGATTTGGCGAGGGAGCCGACAATGCCGAAATGGTGGGCAGCGTTCGCTTGATTGAAGTGGGCAAAAAGGGCAAAGCGGCGGGTGTGATTGGTCTGTATCCGGACGACGCAGAGAACCCCGTGCGCTTCGAACTGGTGCCGCTCAGTGGCGAACTATTTTCGGATTCGGACCGCATGACGCAGTTGATGCAGAGCTACCAGGATCGTCTCAAGGCGGAAGCGATTGCCAAGACAGACGGAGCGGTGCCGCATCCCACAGGAGCCATCTATGTCGGCGCGTCGAAGTGTGGTGAATGCCATGAGAAAGCTTATGAAATCTGGAAAAACACGCCTCACGCACATGCGTTCGAAAGCCTCGACCCCTCGTTTCAACGGAAGGGTTTTGAACGTTTACGCGGTGTAAACAAGTCGTTTGATCCGGAATGCATTGCCTGCCATGTGACCGGCTGGGATCCCGAGGAGTATCTGCGATATGAGAGTGGATTCATGAATGAAGAGTTCGCGGCCGACGATGCGGAAAAGCAGCTGCAGGGGCTGTTGGCTGGTAATCAGTGTGAAAACTGTCATGGTCCGGGAAATCGGCATGTGGAGTACATCGAAGCCGACGACAAGGCCGCTGCGATCAAAGAAGTGAAAGTCACGCTGCTGCAGGTGGAACAGACCTGCAACAAGTGTCATGATGGTGATAACAGTCCAGGATTCAAATTCGAAAAGTACTGGGAAGACGTGAAGCATTATGGCAAAGACTGACGGAGCGTAATTCTCATGAGCTTGGACGCCTTTTCCGAACTGGAAACACTCTGTCAGGCACCTCTACCGACGGCGTGTCGAGCCGTTTTGACGGATTACCCCGATGCGCTGACTGGGGCCGTGCGAGCGGATGACGGAAGTGATGTGGAGGGCTTTGTCTCCGAAGCTGAGTTGCTCGCCGATCCCGTCGAGGTCCTTCGAATTAACCGCGAAGTACGACTCGATAGTATTCTGGATCCCGAAGGTCGGGAATTTCGCTGGCCCACCTCTTTCCTGGTGATTGGCGAAACGGGTGACGGAGACTATTACTGCATTGATGCATCCGGTGAACATGAAGGCGTGTTGCAGTTTCGGCACCATGCCGTCGAATTTGAATCCGTCGCCGATTCGATGGATGAGTTTATCGAATTGCTTGTCGAGTGCTTTGTCACTGGCATCGATGCTGAAGACATCGATGCTGAAGACATCGAGGATGAAGACGAACAAGAATTCGATGAAGATGATGACGAGCTTGAAGACACTCGCGACGCAGATGACGTCGAAGACGAAGAAGAATTAGACGAAGAAAAATCTGAGTAAAGTACTATGCAGTCCCCGCAGAACATCCGTGTCCATAAAGAACAGCGTACGCTGGAACTCATCTGGACCGATACAGACGTCTCGCAGATTCCGTTTCGTGTTGTACGTCAAAACTGCCGCTGCGCCGTGTGCATCGATGAGTTTAGCGGCAAACAGTTGCTCGACCCCGATTCCGTTCCTGCCGATCTCGGCGTGCTTGAAATCTCCCTCTGCGGCAACTATGCCCTACGCGTGCGCTGGTCGGACAATCACGACTCCGGATTGTTTACCTGGAACCACCTGCGGACGATTGCGGATAAGATCACGGGCGACTGATTGGAAAGCATTCGCTTTTTCCCACACGGTCGAAAGTCACATTGACCCGAAGCGTCGGCGGGTGCCCCGACTCCCCAGCCCTAGCTGACGGTGCGATTGTCCTGTTCGAGTATCCATACTATCTACTCGCCGACTCCGCCGAAGGGCTCGCCAAAGAGAACCAACTCCGCGGCCTCCCCGCTCATCACAAGCCACTATCCACTCACCACTCCTCCAACATCCGCCACGGCTTCGTCTATGAGCGCGTGCCGCATATCACGCTCAAGTCCATCGCCAACAACGCCGAGATCGATGTCATCTGGGACCATTGGCAGGAAAAACTCGAACCGCTGCGACAACAACTCAACGAAGCCTGCGGCACCAACTGGCAGGAATGGGAAATCCCCCGCGAGCTGCCCGAGAGTATTCGTGTCCATTCGTGTTCATCCGTGGTTAAAAAAACCAAGAACAGAACCACGAATGGACACGAATGGACACGAATAGAGCAGCTGCATCGGGAATGGTGGAAGGCGAGGATTGCGAGGCAGAAAGGAATTGATGCGTCCATCGCGGCGAAGGCCGAGTTCGAGTTCCTGTACGACAAACCCTATGAAGACAAGAAAAAAGTCCGTGTCGCTGGTCCCTTCACAGTCGAAAGCCTGTCACCTCATCGAGTCCTCACGGTCGATGAAGACGATGAACTGGTCGATGCTGTGGCAGAGTCAGGCTCGAGGTACAACGAAGTCCTGAGCTTCCCTGAATTGATTCTGGAGAATCTGCGTGTTGCCGGAGTTCAGCAGGCTCACAAGGAAGACCGGATCACGTTCACGTCCCTGGCCCGGCGAAGGCCGAGTCTGTGCAGAAGGCCGTTACATGGAAGGCGCATCCGCTGTCCCTTCTCCCCCTGGCAAGGGGGAGAAGGTGGCCGACAGGCCGGATGAGGGGGCAGGCATTGAACGCCGAGCAGGCATCTTCATCGGCCCGGAGTTCGGCACAGTCCAGCGCGCCGATCTCGTCGAAGCCGCTCGTGAATGTGCCGATGCGGATTTTGACGTCCTCATCGCATGTGCCTTCAACTACGAGGCTCACACCACTGAGTTCAACAAACTGGGCCGCATCCCCGTCCTCAAAGCCCGCATGAACGCCGACCTGCACATGGCCAAGGATCTGAAAAATACAGGCAAAGGCAACCTGTTCGTGATCTTCGGCGAACCGGATGTAGAAGTGGTGAGTGGTTTGTGGTTAGTGACTAGAAGTGGAAGGATGGTCGAGTGCTATGACAAAGTTGCAGAGCTATCGGGACTTGGAAGTCTGGAAGAAATCAATCGACGTGGTGGAGCAGATCTATCTCGTTTCAAAGCAGTTTCCGCCGGACGAGAGATTTGGCCTGACCAGTCAGCTGAGACGCGCGGTAGTATCGGTCCCGTCGAATATCGCGGAGGGAGCAGCTCGAAGCGGGACCGGAGAGTTTCTGCAGTTTCTAAGCGTGGCGAGCGGATCACTGGCGGAGGCGGAGACTCAGCTGATCGTCGCCAGGCGGCTGCAATTCCTGGAAGCGCAAGTGCTGGAGCAGTTACTCAGCCGAGCAGCAGAGATCAGCAAGATGCTCGGCGGACTCAAACGCTCACTGCAATCGAAACGCTAACTGAATCCGACTTCCCACTCACACTAACCACAAACCACTATTCACAAGTCACTATCCACGGAGTCGATATCTTCAAACCTCAAACCGGCGAAGTTGAAAGCAGCAACGCCGACGGCATCGCCTGCTGGTTCATCGACACCGACTACAACGAAGAAAGCTTCTTCGTCCGCCACGCCTACTTTCTGGGAGCCAACGATCCCTACAAGTCCCTGAAGACGACGCTCAAAGCCGAAATCAACGAAGAAGCCTGGCAATCCCTGCACAGCGACACCAGCCGCCCGTTTGATAAACCATCGTCTGGCCGTATCGCCGTGAAAGTCATCAACCATCTCGGGGATGAGGTGATGAAGGTGTTTAAGGTGAAGTAGATGAGGCAAGCAATTAGTGATGGATTGCTGACGCTTTGGTCAGGACCAGTCGAGAAGCATCCGTCAAGACAAAGTGCATTGAAGAGTATTAACCACGAATGGACACGAATGAACACGAATAAGGCAGAGAACAGTATTAAGACGTCGATTGAGAACAATGAGTGCTGAAAGAATTCTGCCAGCTGCCTCATTTTGAATTGCGATTCCATTCGTGTCCATTTGTGTCCATTCGTGGTTAAGACCCCACGTTTGCGCATCATTTGAGATTGATGAACCTGATGACTACAATCCGGCCTGATGCCCATGACAATCGCTGCCGTTTGTGAGTCTGGCATTTGCCGCTGCTAAAATCTATTGGAGAACGATGCCGTATGAACAGTCCTTTGTCTCGTCGATCATTCCTTACATCATCCGCAGTCGCTGCGGCTGCCGCGTCCGTGGGATCAAGTGCCTCAGCTGCATTTTTTCGTCCGGCTGCAAAGTTTGAAATTTCAATCGCAGAATGGTCAATCCATCGAGCCCTCTTCGAAAAGAAGGTGGATCACCTAAACTTTTCGAAAATTGCGAAGGAAGAATTTGGCATCTCAGCCGTTGAGTATGTGAACCAGTTCTTTAAGGACAAAGCACAGGACAAAGCTTATCTGGCTGAACTCAGCAAGCGGGCTGGTGATCTTGGCGTCAAACAGTTGCTCATCATGATTGACGGTGAAGGTCAGTTGGGAGATGCGAATCTCAAGAAGCGTGTGGAAGCCGTTGAGAATCATTTCAAGTGGGTTGAAGCGGCAAAAGAACTTGGATGCCACTCGATCCGGGTGAATGCAGGCAGCAGCGGAAGCTACGAGGACCAGATGTACCGCGCGGCAGATGGGTTGCGCACATTGTCAGAATTCGGGGCGACGCACAGCCTGAACGTGATCGTGGAAAACCACGGTGGCTTGTCGTCCAACGGCAAATGGCTTTCTGGCGTGATGAAACAGGTCAATATGAAGAACTGCGGGACATTGCCTGACTTCGGAAACTTCAGAGTCAGCAA